>CAYTXA010000011.1:12107-20813 GCA_964440865.1 uncultured Muribaculaceae bacterium
ATGCGACATTCTCCCGCATCGTGTATCTCCTCGTGGGATCCGTAATGTCCGTCGCGGCATATCCGATTGTCTACATTTTCGAGAAGGCATTCGGGCTTCTGTCCCAGAGCAGGCTTAAGGACCTGTGCGACACGAACAACAACAAGCTGCTCGTCGAGATGGCGCAGAATGCCCCAGGTACGTTCCAGCATTCGGTTTCCGTCATGAACATGGCTGGTACCGTAGCCAATGCCATCGGAGCCGACGTCGCCCTGGTGCGTGCGGGCGCTCTCTACCACGATATCGGGAAGATGAACAATCCCCAGTGCTTCATCGAGAACGAGACCATGGGGGACCACTACCACGATGGCTTGACTCCGCAGGAGAGCGCAAAGGATATCATCCGCCACGTGGACGACGGAATGGCTCTTGCCGAGAAGTACAACCTTCCCGATGTGCTCAGGGAATTCATCGAGACCCATCACGGGACGTCCACCACGGGCTATTTCTACAACAAGTACGTCAATGCCGGTGGTGATCCGGAGAACAAGGACGACTTCACGTACCATGGCAAGAAGCCATGGACCAGGGAACAGACAATCCTCATGGTCTGCGACAGCGTCGAGGCGGCATCCCGCACTCTGAAGGACAACAAGCCCGAGACGTTCAATGCTTTCGTGGACAGGATCGTGTCTGGGAAGATCGAGTCCGGACAGCTGTCGGATTCCAGTCTTTCCGTCAAGGATCTCGGAATCATGAAGAACGTGCTCAAATCCTATCTTGCCCAGGTCTATCACGGCAGAGTGGCATATCCGAAGAGGAAAAATGGCTGACAGACCTCCAAAAATTGGGGAATTCCGCGAAATTGATTAATTTTGCACTCTTATCGCAATTTGATAATAATAACAAGTAAACAATATGAACGTAACCAACAACAAGATCGACGATCTCAACTTCCAGGTGACGATCGACATCGCTCCCGAGGATTACGCAGAGCCCGTCAGGAAGACTCTTGCCGCCCAGAGGAGGAATGCAGAGATCCGCGGATTCCGCAAGGGCATGGCCCCCATGTCCATGATCAAGAGGTTCTATGGAGAGCAGGCTCTCGTTGACTCCGTCAACAAGCTTCTCGGAGACAGCCTCAACAATTTCATAAAGGAGAACAAGATCCGTGTCGTAGGCGAGCCTCTCGCTTCCGACGACCAGCCCAAGAACGAGTGGAAGGACGGCAACTCCTTCTCATTCAAGTTCGATATCGCCCAGACTCCTGAAATCAGCTTCGAGGTAGGCGCCGACGACAAGGTCGACTACTACAAGATCAATGTGACCGAGGTGGCAAAGAAGGAGATGAAGGAGAACATGCTCCGTCAGTTCGGCGATCTCCAGGAGACGGAGAAGGCCGGCGAGGAGGATTTCGTTATCGCTGACCTCGACAACGGCACCCACAAGGTTGAGTCTGCATACATCTCCGTCCGCAGCGTCGCCGGCGAAGCCCATGACCTGTTCGTAGGAGCCAAGGCCGATGACCAGTTCGACATCGATGTCAACAAGGCTTTCGAGAACGAGGCAGACCGTTCCGCTATGCTCAAGCTGAAGAAGGATGAGCTCAAGGATCTTGATCCGAAGTTCCATGTGACCATCATCAACGTCAAGACCTTCGTTCCCGCTGAGGAGAACCAGGACACCTATGACAAGCTCTTCGGAAAGGACAAGGTCCACAATGCCGAGGAATTCGACAAGGCTGTTGTCGAGCGTCTTGAGGCTAACTACAAGCAGGAGTCCGACTTCCGCCTTTCCAAGGATCTGCGCAAGCACTTCGTGGAGAAGGCCGCTCTCGCTCTCCCCGAGGACTTCCTCAAGAGGTGGCTCATCGAGGCCAACAAGGAGAAATTCTCGAAGGAGGCTATCGAAAAGGATTTCGCGAACTTCCTCGACGATTTCCGCTGGCAGCTCGTCCGCGAGTATCTCATGGGCAAGTACGAGCTCAAGGTTGAGGACAAGGACATGCATGAGGCAGCCGAGTCCTATGCCGCATACCAGTATGCAATGTACGGAATGTCAGACATTCCTCAGGATGTCATCCGCAGCGGCGCCGAGCAGCTTCTCTCCGACGAGGAGCAGAGCCGCCGCATCTTCGACAGCGTCGAGGACACTAAGGTTGTGGATGCTCTCAAGAAGAACATTACTCTCAACGAGAAGAAGATCTCCGTAGAGAAATTCCGTGATCTGAAATAATATGGATAAAGGCGAATTCAACAAGTTCGCTGTAAAGGGTCGTGGGCTGAGCTCCATGACCCTTCAGCGTTATGAACAGGTATATGACGGCTACATCACTCCGAACATCATAGAGGAGCGCCAGCTCAATGCCGTCAGCATGGACGTGTTCAGCCGTCTTATGATGGACAGGATCATCTTCCTCGGTGTTCCGATCGACGATGATGTTGCCAACATCGTGCAGGCGCAGCTGCTGTTCCTGCAGTCCCAGGACCCTGCGGCCGACATCACGCTCTACCTCAACACCCCCGGCGGACAGGTTACTTCCGGCCTTGCGATCTACGATACCATGCAGATTGTGGAGCCTGACGTGGCCACAATCTGCACCGGCATGGCCGCTTCCATGGGACGCGTGCTCCTGTGCGCCGGCGCGAAGGGCAAGCGTTCCGCCCTTCCGCATTCCAGGGTTCTCATCCACCAGCCTCTTGGCGGTGCCCAGGGCCAGGCTTCCGATATCATGATCGCTGCCAGGGAGATCGAAAAGACCCGCGAGGAGCTCTACAAGATCATCTCCTCCCATTCCGGGCAGCCCTACGACAAGGTGTTCAAGGATGCGGACCGTGACTACTGGATGACCGCAGCCGAGGCAAAGGAATACGGCATGATCGACGAGATCCTCGGTACGGACAAGAAGAATGGCAAATAATGGCTGACAACAAGAACAACGAACCGTTCTGCTGTATCTGCGGCCGCCCCGAATCCCAGGTTCCGCTCCTGCTCCGCGGAGACAAGGGCTGGATCTGCAGCGACTGCATCCACATGGCTTCCGAGTATCTTGAGACGCTAGAGAAGCAGGACAGGCAGGCCGCGGAGAAGCAACGCATCAAGTCTGACCTCAAGCCCGCCGACATCAAGGCATGGCTCGACCAGTACGTGATCGGACAGGACAGGGCCAAGAAGGTGATTGCCGTGGCGGTCTACAACCACTACAAGAGGATAAACCACAATCTTGTCGACAAGCCTGACGATGGAGTCGAGCTGGAGAAGTCCAATATCCTGATGGTCGGCCCCACAGGCACCGGAAAGACCTTGATTGCCAAGTCCATAGCCAAGCTTCTCGATGTCCCGTTCACCATTGCCGATGCTACTGTGCTTACGGAGGCAGGCTATGTGGGCGAGGATGTGGAATCGATCCTTACGAGGCTCCTGCAGGAGGCTGACTATGATGTTGTCAAGGCGGAGAGGGGAATCGTGTTCATCGACGAGATCGACAAGATTGCCCGCAAGGGGGACAATCCCTCGATTACCCGCGACGTGTCCGGAGAAGGCGTGCAGCAAGCTCTGCTGAAGCTTCTGGAGGGGAATGTCGTCAATGTGCCGCCAAAGGGTGGCCGCAAGCATCCCGAGCAGGACTTCATCCATGTCAATACCCAGAATATCCTCTTCATCTGCGGAGGTGCTTTCGAGGGCATCGAAAGGATCATCGCGCAGAGAAAGAACACGCAGGTCGTGGGATTCACTACCAGTGCTACCGAGAGGGTTGACAGGAACAACCTGCTGCAGTATGTCGAGGCTGAGGATTTCCGTAAGTTCGGACTCATCCCCGAGATCATAGGCCGCCTTCCTGTCATCACGTATCTCGACCATCTGGACAGGGCTGCCCTGCTGCGTATCCTGACTGAGCCGAAGAATGCCATCCTGAAGCAGTACAAGGAGCTTTTTGCCATGGACGGGATCAGGCTTGTCATCGGCAAGGGAGTGAAGGAGCTGATCGTGGACACTGCCCTAGAGCGGAAGCTCGGCGCACGCGGGCTCAGGTCCATCTGCGAAAAGATCATGACGGATGCCATGTACGATGCGCCTTCTTCCGGCAAGAAAATTTTCAACCTTTCGCTGGAATACGCGAAGGCTCATGTAT
This sequence comes from uncultured Muribaculaceae bacterium, assembly GCA_964440865.1. GTDB lineage: Bacteria > Bacteroidota > Bacteroidia > Bacteroidales > UBA932 > Cryptobacteroides. The sequence goes on from CAYTXA010000011.1 coordinate 16,219, forward strand.
AATAGCTGACCATGATTCTTCTGGGCTATGACGTTGGAAGCTCTTTCGTGAGAGCTACTCTGCTTGACTCCGGCACAGGAGCCAGGCTTGCCAGCGCTACCTTTCCGGGCGAGGAGATGAAAATCATTTCCAGACAGTACGGGTGGGCTGAGCAGGATCCGAGGATGTGGTGGGAGAATATCGTCCTCTGCACCCGTGAGCTTGTATCCCGTACCAATCTGGTCGTGGATGCCATCGGGGTTTCGGCGCAGATGCATGGCCTGGTGTGTGTGGATTCCGAGAAGAGGGCTGTGCGCCCTTGCATTACCTGGGCGGATTCCCGCGCAGTGCCTTATGGCAATCGCGCCTTTGAAGATCTGGGCCATGACAAGTGCCTGAGCCATATCCTGAATTCTCCGGGGAATTTCACGATCTCGAAACTTGCCTGGGTGAAGGACAATGAGCCTGAGACATATTACAAGACCGACAAGGTCCTGCTTCCGGCTGACTATGTAGTAATGAAGCTGACAGGAGAGGTCAGCACTACTGTCGAAGGGCTTTCGGAGGGGATGCTCTGGGATTTCAGCGAGAAGCGTCCCGCCCAGTTCCTGTTCGATTATTTCGGGCTTGATGCCCGTCTTGTTCCGCCAATTGTCCCGATTTTCGGGGAGCAGGGGAGGCTGAGCGCCGAGGCTGCTTCCGTGCTTGGGCTCCGTCCGGGGATTCCTGTCACATATCGCAGCGGAGACCAGCCCAACAGCGCATTTTCGCTCGCCGTGCTGAATCCCGGCGAGGTGGCGGCTACTGCCGGCACTTCCGCCAATGTTTTCGGTGTCTGCACCGATTCGACCGGCCCGGATCCCAAGTCAAGGGTCAACACTTTCGCGCATGTGAATTACACCACGGACAATCCGCGCAATTGTATGATACTGTGTCTCAACGGCGCCGGGAGCTTCCTGTCGTGGGTGAAGCGGAATCTTGCTTCGGATGTGGCTGATTTTGACGGCCTTGATGCTTTGGCGGATTCTGCGCCGATAGGGTGTGACGAGCTGACGATACTTCCTTTCGGGAATGGGTCGGAGCGTCTGCTCGGGAACCGTGATGTCGGGTGCCAGTTCCGTGGGCTGAATTTCAATATCCATTCGAATGCTCATATCATCCGTGCCGGTCTCGAGGGCATCGTGTTCACGCTGCAGTATGGCATCGAGATCATGAAGGGAATGGGCATTGATGTCAATGTTATCCATGCTCCGATGTCCAGGATGTTCAGGAGCAGGGTGTTCCGTCAGACATTCGCGGATGTCAGCGGCGCGACCATAGAGTTCTATGACACCGATGGGTCGGTTGGTGCCGCCCAGGGTGCCGGTGTCGGAGCCGGTGCGTATGGCACATATGAGGAGGTCTTCTCGGCCCTGAATTACCTCGGCTCCGTTCCTCCGAACCAGGACGATGTCATGCCCGTCATCGAGTCCTACGCCCGCTGGCGTGATGCCCTCGACTCCCTCGACCGCGCTTTCTAGCCATGCTTGTGGATATGATGAAGGATATTGCAATTGTGGCGGCGGCGGGGCTGCTTTGCCTGGCTTCATGCAGCGTGCTGAGGCCATCGGCAGGGGAGGAGAAGCCGCAGACTTCATACACAATCCGTGAACATGCGTGGAAGGGCGATCCGGACGAGGAAGACCTCAAGGTGAAGAGGGGGCTGGACGATCCGGAAAAAGACAAGGGAGCGGACCGGTGGAACCGCGGGGCGAAAGCAGAGCAAAACGGGAGGCTTGCTGCCGAAGAGGACTCGGAAGTCGGACAGATCCTTTCCTATGGACACAAATTCATGGGCACCAGATACAGATTCGGAGGCACGACTCCTGCCGGATTCGACTGCTCCGGGTTCACAAGCTATATCTTCGGGAAATACGGCATATCTCTCTCCCATTCCTCCGGCGCACAATATTCTGAAACTGAGAGACTTGGCATATCCGAAATCCGTCCTGGCGACCTTGTGTTCTTCGAGGGGAGGAGCCATAACGGACGGGTCGGACATGTGGCCGTCATCGAGACGGTCGACGGCGAGTCGTTCACGATGCTTCATGCAACGGTTGCGAAGGGAGTGACTCTCGACACATATCCCGACGGAGGATATTATTCTTCACGGCTGATAGGGTTCGGCAGGGTAGCCGGCCTTGAATAGGCGCTGCGCGGCAGGCTATTTCCACCACCAGGAAACCGACCCGGGCTTCTCAGCCTCGATGGTCCTCGCATCCTTTGCACCGACCTTGTCCGGAAGCGCGATGAAGAAGTCGAGCCCGGTCCTGCGCTCCAGCTCATCGATGCTGATCCACATGTCCTTCCTCACAGTCTCGCCCGAGTACTCCTTGTGGTCGAGCCATATGGCTGCTCCAAGGTATCCGTCATGGCCGCGGAAATCGTCTGTCCCGTAGGGTTTCTTCGAATATGCCAGAACAGCCTTGTAATATGCGGTTGGCACCGTAACTTCCTTTCCGTCAGAGTCATATGCCTTCTTCCTGCTCCCGTCGGTGACGCATCCAGTGACGACATAAAGAGTGTCGCACCTGCGAGCCCAGCTCCTGACCTTGATCTCCACGTTGTTCCATATCCCCCTGTTGAACTCGTCCAGCTGGGGCGTCATGTTCGTGAAGTAGAAAGTCTTGGCATTGACCTCCCTCGAGCGGATACGGTCGCCGGAAGGAATCTGATGTCCCCTCGAATACTCCTGGGGCCTGAAAGACCTGTAGAGATTCGGCTGGCTTTTGCGCGGAAGGCTCGGATCATAGCCCCACTCGTTCGTACGCTGGAGATTCCCTCCGAACGCATAGCTGAACAGGGGATAGGCCACCCACCGGGAAAGCCTCGCGTCATTGTCCCATGAATAGGTCCAGTCGCGCGTGAACTGGTACCCGAACTGGCTCTCGTGGGTGTGGATGTCCATCAGTTCGCCTTTCGGCACACCGGGTAGCTCGAGCCAGTCAGGGTTTATAGACATGACGGCGGAGGCATCCGAAGGCTTCTTGCTGAATGAAAGAAGAATCACGCCGGAAAGCATGGCGGCGCAGACGGCAAGGAGAAGACTTGATTTCGGGTTCAGACGCATTGGGTTCTATGTTTAAATGTTTTCGACGGAAATTTTCTACAAAAATAGCAAAAAAATGTCCCCGAACTTTGCACTTTCAGAAATCTTGCCTATATTTGCAATCCCAAACAACAACAAATGCTTCCTTAGCTCAGTTGGTAGAGCACAGCACTCTTAATGCCGGGGTCTAGGGTTCGAGCCCCTAAGGGAGCACTTTTGGAGAGCCAGCTTATTGAGTTTAATAAGTTGGCTCTTTTTGTATCATGACCTGTCCTGAACTTTAGACAATATGAAACTGACAAGATACTGGCTCATCCTTTCCGCCCTCTGTCTCCTTCCTTGCTTGCCCTCGCTGGCAGAGAACGTCCGCGACCTCTCCTGCTATGACGCCAACGGCAAGCCCGCAAAGCGCGAGACCGCCAACTGCTACGTCGTGCACGAGGCGGGGCGCTACTCTTTCCCATGCGTCTACGGGAACGGAATCCAGAGGGGAGTGGTGACGTCTGCGGGCTGGAAGGCCGGGCTTTCCGGCAGGGACGTGCTCTCGGTGTTCGTTAACGCCTACGACAAGCCTGTGGTGAGTTCATGGATTGCGGATGACATTGCCGGGGCGGGGGAGACTCTCGCCGATGCGGTAATCTGCTGGCAGGATGCGGACGGACTGCTGACGGAGGTGAAGCTGACGGGAGCGGGCGAGCAGGCAATGGTGGAATTCACGGTCCCGGCAATGAAGGAAGGCAACGCCCTTGTCGCGGTCAGGGACAGGGCCGGGAAGATAGTCTGGAGCTGGCATATATGGTGCCATGAGGCAGAGTTCCGGGATATCACGCTCACGGACCACGAGGGCAGGAAACACTTTGTGATGGACACGGAGCTGGGGACGGCATCCGGAAATTCATTCGGGGATGTCGGGGCATGCACCTATTACCAGTGGGGCAGGAAGGATCCTATGCCTCCGTGCGACGGGCGCCACAATATGAATGCAACGCTCTATTCCGTCAGTGAGCCCTTCAGGGTAGTGCACACCGCAGGCGTGACTCTAGGCGAATCGATATCGAGCCCCAACGTATTCTATTCCAACACAAGCAATTACGCCTGGTGCTCCTCGGAATATGCCAACCTCTGGGACATAGACAATACTGCCTGGGACAAGGATTCTCCTGTCGCCAAGACCATCTATGACCCATGTCCGGCGGGCTACCATGTCCCCGGGCTCAGCACATTCACGGGCTTTACGCAGGGCGGCGGCAATTCTCCGGAACTCGCCGGGGGCAACATCGCGGACGCAAACGGGGACGGGGCCGTCACATGGGAAGACCACAAGAGGGGATGGAAGTACAAGGCTGACTCTTCTGACAAGTCCGGCGCATGGTTCCGCGCCACGGGATACAGAAACCCCGGAGCGGGAAAGCTCTCCGGGGTCAATCTCTTCGGCTACAGGTGGCTGGCAGAGCCGGCAGGATCCATGTTCGTACGCGGATTCATCTTCAACATGAGGCAGACAGACCCGCGCCACGGATTCGGCCGC
>CAYTXA010000012.1:0-13564 GCA_964440865.1 uncultured Muribaculaceae bacterium
ATTGCAAAGGTATGCATTTTTTCTTTCAATCCAAATATTCCGGACGAATTTGTGAAATTTTTTCTTTCGTCCTTTATGCCTAAATTCGCTCTTCCTATGGAGGAACGGAACTACATATCGGTCATCCTGCCCCTGCGCCTGAGGTGGAACCCTTATTATATGGTTGGCGCGGGAGTGGCGGTCAGCAGGGGCGACAGGGTGCGTGTCAGCTTCGCGGGGAGAGAGTACGTCGGGGTTGTGGCGAATGTCGGCGGAGTGCCGGATACGGACCTGAAGAAGGTGCTGGAAATCAACGGGCTGGCAGATCTGCCGAGGATTTCGGAGAATGAGCTGAAGCTGTGGGAATTCGTCTCGGACTACTATATGTGTTCCATCGGGGAGGTCTACAAGACAGCCTATCCTGCGGGGCGGGTCTCGGGCGAAGTGGCGGCGCGGAAGGCGGAGGAAAAGAGGACGGAGAGAGTCGCGGCGAAGAGGGCCGAGCTGGAGGCGAAAATTTCTGCGAAAAAAGATTGGCTCGCCTGCAAGCGGGTGGCGCTTAACGATACAAGTGCGGAGTCGGCGAAGGCGGCGGAACTGAGGGGGCAGATTGAGAGGGGAGAGGAGGCGGTGAGCCGGCTTGAAGGGCAGCTGCGGGAGCTTGGAGGCGAAAGGACAGGCGCGGAAGCCCCGGGGACGGAAGCCGACGCCGGAGCAAGGATAGTGCTGACGCCGCAGCAGGAAGCGGCGGCGGAGGCAATCCGCAGTGGCCTGGCCGGGAACGGAACCGTGCTGCTCCACGGGGTCACGGGCTCCGGGAAAACGGAAATCTACATCACCCTTGCCATGGAACAGCTCTCCCGTGGCCGCAATGTGCTGTACCTCGTCCCCGAAATCGCCCTCAGCCGCCAGCTGGAAGAACGCCTCCGCAAGGTCTTCGGCAGCGACCTGCTCGTCTTCCACAGCGGAGAATCATTCGCGGCAAGGCGCTACGTCGCCGGAAGTATGGCCGGGAGCAGATACATAGTCCTCGGCACAAGATCATCCATCTTCCTGCCGCACCATGACCTCGGGCTCATAGTCGTCGACGAGGAGCACGACACGTCCTACAAGCAGGACTCGCCGTCCCCGCACTACCAGGGCAGAGACACGGCAGTCATGATGGGGAAGATCCATGGGTGCGGAGTCCTTCTCGGATCCGCGACGCCGTCCCTCGAATCGCTATATAACTGTTCCATAGGACGTTACACTCTCGTCAGTCTGACAACCCGCTTCTTCGGGTCGCAGGACTCGGACATAGAAGTCATCGACACGATCGCCGAAAGGCGCAAGAACGGAATGATCGGGGACTTCTCCCGCATCCTGCTCGCAGCAATGCGGAAGACCCTCTCCGCCGGAGACCAGATTGTGATCCTGAGGGGGCGCAGGGCCTATTCCACGATTGTCCAGTGCAAGGAATGCGGCTCGATCCCGAAATGCCCCAACTGCAATGTCACCCTGAGTTACCACAAGGACAGGGGGCGCCTCGTTTGCCACTACTGCGGCTACAGCGAGCCGTTCACGGGCCGATGCATCGAATGCGGCGGCGAACTGGAACCCATGGGCGCCGGCACGCAGAAGATCGAGGAAGAAGTTTCGGAGCTTTTCCCCCAGGCGAAGGTCGCGAGGCTGGACGCGGATACATCTGGCGGAGCGGCATCCATCGTGAGGGAATTCGCTGACGGAAAGATAGATATCCTTGTCGGAACACAGATAGTTACTAAAGGCTTCGATTTCGGACGCCTTGCGCTTGTCGTGGTGCTGAACGCCGATTCCCTTCTCGGGCAGCAGGACTTCCGCGCCGACGAGAAGGCCTACCAGCTGCTGGAACAGCTGCGCGGCAGGAGCGGCAGGAGGGGAGAGAGAGGACTGCTCATGATCCAGACTTCGAGGCCGGACCATCCGGTCTATGGAATGCTCCGCGGGCAAGGCGCTGTGGACCAGTGGCTTAAGGAACGAAGGGAATTCGGATATCCTCCATACACCAGAATAATCAATGTCATCGTGAGGGATCCGAACGAGAGCCGCCTTGGCTATCTTTCCTCGCTGCTGGCAGGCGGAATAGCTTCAGCGCTCGGCACGAGGCCGGCAATGATCCCGTCAGCGGACGCCGATGCATGCGTGATAGGGCCCTATGCTCCCGTCATAGACCGCATCAGCCGCGAATCCATCCGCCATATCCGCATCATCCTCCGGCGAGACAAGTCCCTGATGTCACGCAAGAAGCTCATCTCCGGGGCCATCCAGGATTTCGAGGACAAGAGGAAATACTCCGGCCACATAACGCTTGACGTCGACCCGGCTTAGAGAAATACCTTAAGAATTGTTATATTTGTAACGACTTATACGACAATGCGTTTGCGTATCGGAATATTTCTGTCGGCCCTGTGCCTTCTTTTCGGATGCGTCCTTTCCGGGGCGCAGCAGAGGATGCTTTTCGACAATTTCGGAGGCATTACGGAGGCCATACCCGTAAGGAGCGTGGCGCAGGACAGCACCGGGATGATGTGGCTCGCCACGGGCAGGGGCCTCTTCAGCTACGACGGGTATGAACTCAGGTTCTGGCGCAGCGATTCCTCCCTGACCAACCAGACCATAACTGCAAGCGCAGTGATGGGCGACAAGCTCTATCTGGGCTTCAACAAGGATTTTGTCACATTCAACACCGAAAGCGGCAGGTTCGTGGAGCTCAAGGTAAGTTTCGACGGGGAAATCCGCTCCATCGTACCGCATGGAGATGGCCTCTTCATCGGTGCCGACAAGCTCTACTATTTCGAGCCGTCTTCCGGGAGGATAATGGACATGATGTCTGTGGACGGAGAGATCGAGGGCCTGGAAGGCGGCATCTTCGCGCTTGACTCCGACGGAGAGAATCTCTACATCGGAGACTCGGGCGGACTATCGTAGTTTGACTATAAAACCGGAAATATCAGCAAGATAGATTGCGGAGTTGGATTCGTGACAGCCGTCTGCCATGCAGGGGACGGAGTCTACCTGGGCTCTGCCAGGGAGCTGTATTTCATCCCAAGCGGCAGCTCCGTGGCAAGGCACGTCGGGACATTCCCGGTCATAAAGGACATCTTCATCGACGGGGATGACGGGGTTATGGTGACTACCGACAACGGCCTCTTCGTGAGGCGTCCCGGCGAGAAGGAATTCACGCGCTACTCCCATTCTTCCTCCGATTCCTACAGCATCGCGGTCAATGTGGTCTGGACCGTCTTCCTCGACCGGGACGGCGGGCTATGGTTCTGTACCGACAACGGCATCTCATTCCTCAACACGGAAAGCGTCATCGAGGAGATTCCGCTCCAGTCCCTCACGGGGAGCGACCGCGGCAACCAGATCTCCGTAATTGCCAAGGACCACGGGGATAACCTCTGGCTTGGCGGAAACCAGGGTCTCATCCGCATCGACCCCATCGGGAATTCCCGCTGGTATAGTATAGACAGCAGGGAATATCCTCTGTCTTTCAATAAGATACGAGATATTGAGGTCACTGGGGACGGGAATGTCTACATGCTGTATGACGGAGGATTGCAGCGACTGGATACGCTTTCCGGCCAGTTCCGGTCTGTCAGCCTCCATGGCCATTCGATCTGGACCTACGGTCTGACCGAGGCAGTGGACGGGAGCCTCTGGCTCGTGACCTTCGAAGGGCTCGGCCACTTGTCCAGGGAGGGGGAGATCCTTGGCTGGTACTACAAGAAAGACGGCCTTCCTGACAATTTTCTGCAGAGCGTGGCGTTGGACGGGAAAGGCCATGTCTGGACGCTCGGAGCAAACCACAGGGCAGCCAAGATGGACTCCGCAGCGGTATCATACACGGCGGATTGCCTTATGGCCGGGGGTGATGGCAGCATTTGGCTCGGAGATGCGGACGTACTGAGGAAGATCGATGACAGCGGAAATGTCTCGGAGGTGCGGATCGGAGGATATGACGGAGCCATCCTGCGGGGGATTGCGGAATCGAGGAAATATGTATGGGCAATCTCCTCGGACCAGCTGCACATCGTCGACAAGGATTCCCTTTCGGCGATCCATGTCGCCCTTCCGAGGAAATACACTGCAATCTATTGCGATACGCTGTCCCATACGACCTACCTTGGAGGAACAGACTATCTGTGCCTCGTCAAACCGCTCCACAAGGACGATTAACCAGCAAGGAACATCCACATTACGAGATTCTTCTCCAACGGAGAGGATGTCCGGGTCGGAAGCGGACGCAACCTGCTCGCTGTCGGGACGAGGGACATCATGGTCAATTTTTCCGACTTTGACTATTCGAACAGGGATCTGACGTCCTATCTCTATCGGCTCAGGAACTACGACAATGAGTGGAGACTGCTGCCGCCCGGAAGCAATGCCCTGTCGTTCTTCAACGTAAAGCCCGGAAAGTATCTTCTTGAGATCAAGTCCGTGGACGAGACGGAAGCTACTTCGCTGTCATTCAGGATTCCACGCCCGTGGTACCTCTCTCATTTCATGAAGATCATCTACATTCTCTCGGTCATCGGGCTTGCGTTCCTGACAAGGTTTGTGATCCGGGAGAGGGCGAAGATTGCGCTGGAGATGGAGAAGCTCAGGGCAAGGCTTGACGAGATGCTCCGGGCAAGGCGTGTCCAGACGGAGCTTGCCACGACCCCGGATTCCGGCGACGAGGTGTCGCAGGATGACCAGTTCCTGAGGAAAGTTACCCAGATCATCGAGGACAACATGGATGACCAGGACCTGTCGATTGCGAGGCTGAGCGAGCTGACTGGGACGACCGCCAAGCAGCTCTACCGCAAGATAAAAAGCATGACGGGGCTCACGTCTGTGGAATACGTGCGCAAGGTCCGCCTGAAGAAGGCCGAGCAGCTTTTCCGCAAGGGCAACTTCTCCGTGTCGGAAGTCATGTACATGGTCGGCTTCTCGAACCCGTCCTACTTCTCCCGCAGTTTCAAGGCTGAGTTCGGCACGACCCCCTCGGAATTCATCGCCTCCCTCCGCCAGCAATAATCCCTGCGTCCTCCCGTGGATGTGCCCAATACACATCCCTTTCCAGTGCTATTTTTCGCCAATCCTCTGCCTGCACGCGCTACAGGTTGGAGGAATACACGTTTGAAACCTTTTCGTGCTCTTTCGCCCTGCCTTTGGGTCGGACGAATGCACACCTAAAACCTTTTCGCGCTCTTTGCTCCGACCTCAGGGTAAGAGGAATACACATTTAAAACCTTTTCGCGCTCTTTGCTCCGACCGTGTGCTACCCTGGCAGGAAGGGGCCGTCAGGAAGGGGCCGTCAGGAAAGGGCCGTCAGGAAGGGGTCGGCAGGCAAGGGGAGGCAAAAAGAAGGCCGGCCAATAGCGGGTATTGGTCGGCCTCATTAGTGGATGCTAATTAATTGGATATCAGTGCTGCGCGGCAGCCTTGAGCGAGTCGATGAAAGCGGGGTAGATGGCCATGTTGGCGTTGGTCTTTCCGTACTTTTCGAAAAGGTCTCCCCACATCGGAGAAGTCGCCTCCCAGATGAACGTCCCGAGCCCGAGACCGTCCGGAACCTGGCTCACGATATCGTTGACCTCCCTGCGGTAGTCCTGGTACTCGACCACAACCACCGGCTTCCCGTAGCGGGATGCAAGGTCATTGACATTCGCCCTGAGCTCATCCAGAGTTCCATGCCACTTCGGGTAGTAGGACTGCCCGATGACATCGAACTTGACATCGCGGGAGAGAATCTTGTCGAAGAACTTCACGGACTCTTCGTTCTGCCCGCCGCAGGCAATGTGGATCATGATCGGAATGTCGGGGTCAGCGGCCCTCACTCCTGCAGTGGCGCACCTGAGGATCACGGCGAAGGATTCATACGAACCGTCTTCCTTGATCTTCCCCTGCGGCCACATCATGCCGGCGTTGATCTCGTTTCCGACCTGTACCATGTCAGGCGTCACACCCTCGGCGATGAACCTCTTTATGGTCTCGTTGCCGTAGCGGTAGGCCTGGCCCTCAAGCCCGGAACCGCTGTTGCGAGTCCATGCTGCCGGAGTCCACTGCTTGCCGGGATCAGCCCAGTTGTCGCTGTAGTGCAGGTCCAACAGGAACTTCAGCCCAGCCTTCTTTATGCGCTTTGCCATGACAAAGGTCGAATCGAGACCGCAGTAACCCTCGGGAGAGTAGCCGTCCTCGGCGGTAGGATCCACGAAGAGACGGAGCCTCATCCAGTTGAACCCATTGTCCTTCAGGATCTCCAGAGCGTCCTTCTCGACGCCGCCCTGGGAGAAGCGGGTTCCGCGGTTCTCCTGGAACTGGAGCCATGAGACATCGGCACCGACTATGGGACGGCTGAGATCGAACTTGCGCTCTGCGGGAGCCGTGAACTTCGGCCTCGTGGCCTTGTTGCTGTAACGCTCGTAGAGAGAATCGTACTGGGCGAAAAGCTCGGTGTTCATCTTGCCATCGCGACCGAACAGGGCACCCGTGGGCTCCCATGCCATCGTACCGTAGCCCATCCCGCCCGGAATGGAGCAGACTATGTCGTTGATTATCTTGATATTGTCCTTGTTCGCCCCGTATTCGCATACGCAAACCGGCTTTCCGTAGCGCTTAGCGAGGTCCGCGATGTTGGCCTTCAGGTCATCGTAGGTCTCGTGCCACTGCTCGTAGTAGGACAGCCCGATGATGTCGAAGTCCGCGCCGGCAGCCTCCATCCTGTCCAGGAACTCCCTGCAGAGAGTGTTCTCTCCGCCCAGCGCGAGGTGGACCTGGAGCTTTGCCTTCGGAAGAACCTCATGCACAGCCTTCTGCCCTGCCTTGTAGAGCCCGAGCATGGCGTTCCAGTACTCGTCCGTGGCAATGTCCAGCACCTTTCCGTCCGGCCATACGAAGCCGTGGCTGATCTCGTTGCCGACCTGCACGATCGAAGGAGCAGCGCCGCCGTCCTTCAGGGCAGTGAGGATGCGCTTTGTGTAGTAGTAGAGCGAATCCTCGAGAACCTTTCCGGTCGCATCCTTCCATGCGGAGGGCTTGATCTGATGGTCCGGGTCAGCCCAGGTGTCGCTGTAGTGGATGTCGAGGGCGAAGTCCATCCCCGCGGCCTTTATGCGCTTTGCGAGCGCGAGAGTGTGGCTAAGGTCGCAGAATCCTTTCTCGGGAGAGTATCCGCCGGGAACTTCCGGATTCACGAAAGTCCTCAGGCGTATGGTGTTGAAGTGATGGTCCGCCAGAATCTGGCAGACATCCTTCTCCACGCCGTTCTCGTCCTTGTAGACGGACCCGAACGCCTCGCTCTGCGGGACGAACGAAATGTCGGCGCCGATACAATAATCCTTGGGCTGGGAGCAGCCCGCCAGAGCGAGTGTTGCCGCCAGCCCAAGAATAGATAGAGTGTGTTTCCTAAACATTGTCTCCTATTCTGCTGTGAATGTTACGGATGCGGGCGCAAGTCCTTCGGAAGTTGCGGATACCGTGTAGGTTCCGGCCTTGGCCGTCTTGACGATCGCCAGGCACATTCCTCCGTAGGTATCCCTCTCGGGAGCCTGTACCTTGCTGAGGTCGAGCATGTTGCCGTTCTCGACACCGATAATGGTGGCGCCGGGCACGCTGAACTTCACATGGTTGGTCGCGGAAGTGACGACGTTGCCGTCCTTGTCCACAACCTCAGCCGTGATGTGGGCAACGTCACCGGGAGCTGCCGTGATCTTGTCCCTGTCTACGGTCAGCCTGAGGGCTGCGGGAGCGCCGGGGGTCTTTACGATCTCGGTGTACTCCTTCCCGTCCTTCGTGCCGACGAGCTTCACCTCGCCGGGCTCATACCTGACGTCCCATGTCAGGTGCAGGTCAGCCGTGGAAGCGCTGGCCCTCTCGGGCTGCCTTACACCCCAGCCGTCCTGCATTCCGTAGCGCGGGAATGCATGGGATTTCTTGCCGTAGGACTCGCCGTTGACGAAGAGCTCGACATAGTCGCAGTTCGTGAAAACGCAGACCTGCATGATCTTGCCCTCCTTGTCCTCGGGATAGTCCCATCCTCCGACAAGATGCAGGGTCGGCTTGTCGGTCCAGAGGCTCTGGAAGAACCAGTAGCCGTCCTTCTTGAAGCCGCAGTTGTCGATGTATCCGGAGGAGAAGCCCTTCGAGGGCCATCTTGCCTCGCCGTAGTAGTCGATTCCTGTCCACATGAAGTCGCCGATCACGAAGTCATTGACATAGGCATATTTCCACCTCTGCTCGGTATCCACAAAGCGGGTAGAAGGAACGTCGTCGGCCCTGCCGAAGAAGCCTCCCCTTGAGGGAGCCTTTGTGACACGGCTGCCGGAAAGGCCGCCTGCCTCCGTGAAGACGATCCTCCTGTCGGGGAAGGCAATCTTGTCCAGGGTGCAGTTGGTCTCCCTGCGCTTGCGCCAGCGGTCGGGATAGTTGTAGCCCACGATGTCATCGGCGAATTCTGCCAGGAATTCAGGCCTGGCGGGAGTGTCGTCGGCAACGATCCTGTCGTTTCCGGAGGTCACAAGACGCGTGGAGTCGAGCTCATGGCACAGGTCGATCATCTCCCTGGCCAGCTCAGGGCCGTTCTCGGACGATTGGTCCCTGATCTCGTTTCCGATGCTCCACATCACTACGGACGGATGGTTGCGGTCACGGAGCACCATGCAGGAGAGGTCCGTGTCGTGCCACTCGTCGAAGTCTACGCTGTAGTCGAACGGGTTCTTGCCGATCTGCCACATGTCGAAGCACTCGTCCATGACCAGAAGTCCGATCCTGTCGCAGAGGTCAAGGAATTCCGGAGCGGGAATGTTGTGGGAAGTGCGGATAGCGTTGCAGCCGCCGTCCTTGAGGATCTGGAGCCTGCGCTCCCATACCCTTTCGGGAACAGCCGCGCCTACGAGTCCGCCGTCATGATGGACGTTGACACCGTACATCTTGACGTGCTTCCCGTTGAGGAAGAAGCCCCCGTTGAGGTCGTACTTGATGGTGCGGATGCCGTAGGGCATCGAAGTGCGGTCCACCTCCTGGCCATCCTTTAGGATGAGCGACTCGAGGGTGTACATGTACGGGTCCTCGAGAGTCCAGAGCCTGGCGGCGTCGACGTTCATGTCCACGTTGACCTTCTCGCCCTCGATCCTGGTCTCGGCGGAGGCGGCGGGAGTGCCGTCGTCCTTGCGGAGGATGAACCTTGCCACGGAGCCTTCCTCGGGAGACTCGATGTCAGCGGAGATCTTCAGCTTCATGATGCCGGGAGCGACATCCTCTGCGACAGCGAACACGCCCCACTTTGCATAGTGCTGCTTCTCCGTGGAGACAAGACGCACGTGGCGGTAGATGCCGGAACCGGTGTACCAGCGGGAATTGGGCTGGAGGGAATTGTCCACCCTGACGCTGATGACGTTCTTTCCGGCCTTGATCCACGGAGTGAGATCATAGGAGAATGAAGAATAGCCGTAGGGATACTTGCCCAGATAGTTGCCGTTGATCCAGACCTCGCTGTTCTTGTAGACCCCGTCGAACTCGATGTAGTAGAGCCTTTCGGGAGAGTAGTCCTTGACATTGAAGGACTTCCTGTACCAGCCGATGCCGGTGGGGAAGTAGCCGCCCTGGCCGCCTGCGGGCTCGTTCTGGTCGATCTCGCCCTCGATGCTCCAGTCATGCGGCAGGTCGAGCGTGCGCCATGACCCGTCGTTGAAGAAGGCATTGCTTGCAGCCGGTGTGTCGCCCAGGTGGAATTTCCACCCTGCGTCGAAATTTATGACCGTCCTGCTGCCGGCCGCTGCCGAGAGACTCAGCAGCAGCGCAGCGCAGGCGGACATCATAAGATGACGTAAATACATTATTTGTATGGATTTGGGTTTCCCTAGTTTTTCAGGCCGTCTTCGCAGTAGCACTTGACCGAGACGGGCTCAGACTTCAGCACGTCGAAGTCAAGGCCGACCGTAGCGGAAACGTAGACGCTGATCGTGGTCTCGGTACCGGCCTGAAGGCCAAGGTATTCCGACCCTGTAAGGCGGTCATAGAGCGTCTTCGAGTCAATGGTGAAGGAAGTTCCGGTCACGTCGGCGGAGAGAACCTGCTCCTTGGAGGAACTCTTCAGGACTATGGTGTAGAGGACGGATGTGGATGCGCCGAAGTCTGCAGCCTTCCAGGTGAAGGTCACGTTCTTGTTGGCATCGTAGGCTGCCTTGTCGATCCGGATCTCCTGGACGGGCTCCACTACGGGAGCGACGTACTTCGAACTGTCGGTCCTGACCTCGTCGAGAGGATCCGGATCGCAGGATGAGAGCGCCATGACAGGCATGGCTGCGACAAGAGCCAGAGCTATATATCTAAAAATCTTTTTCATGATGAGTCGTATTATTCAACATAACCGGGTTTGTGGGAAAGATTCTCGTTGGCGGTGAGCTCGGAAGGCGGGAAGTCGAACACAAGCTTGTATTCGGGGAATGCCTGTCCGTCATAGCTGCCGCCCTTCCACTTCCAGAGGTAGTCGGAAGTGTTGTAGAGGCCCCACCTGATGAGGTCGGAGCGGCGCAGGCTCTCCCATGCGAGCTCGGCTGCCCTTTCCTTCTGGACGTCCTTCAGGGTGTAGGAGGACAGAGCCTCGAGGCCGGCCCTCTGCCTGATGGCGTTGAGGTAGGGAAGACCCTTCGCAGCTGCTCCGGACTCAATGCAAGCCTCTGCATAGGTCAGGTAGATCTCTCCGAGACGGATCATCGGAGCGTCGATGCCGCACTTTGCCATCCATCCGTAGTAGCGGGCTGCAGTGGAAGCGAAGTCCTCGCGGGATACGTTGTGGGGAATGTTGTTGTACTTGTAGAAGCTCCAGCCGCGTCCGAACTCGGACAGGTCGGTCATCTGCTCGTAGTGTCCCCTGATGAAGAAGCAGGCCGCACGTTTGTCGGTGTAGTTGTACTTGCCAGTGTATGAGCCGTCTGCGTTGTACCCGTCAGCGGGAATAGTGACTCCGAAGTAGTCCCTTGCATACTCGTAGGGCATGCGGATGCTTGCCCATCCGTCGGCCAGGCCGAGGGAGTAGAGAGGCTTTCCGTTCTCGTCGACGTCATCCTTGAGCTGGAAGCATCCCTCGCTGAAGTAGGCAGTGCCGCCCCAGGAGTTCATCGCGAGCTCGTCATCGTCAACCGCGAACAGGAATTCCTGTGTAACGTCCGGATTCTCGCCGTTGTCGCCGCGGAACATGTCGGAATAGTTGCTGCAGAGAGCGTAGCCGCTCTTGAAGACTTCCTCGCAGGCCTTCTTGCAGTCCTCCCAGCGTGCGGCACCCTTGGAAGTTACCTTGCCGGATGCGTCAACCGTGGAAGTGAGAACCTGTGCGTTGAGGTAAAGCCTTGAGAGAAGGCCCCATGCGGAACCCTTGTCCACTCTCGGGTAGGAGGTCCTTGCCTCCTGCATCGGAGATTCTGCGGAAACGAGGTCCTTGAGCTCGGACTCGATGTAGTTGAACACGTTCGTCCTTGTCTCCATCTTCGGGCTGACAGCGCCGAAGTCGGATTCCTCGGTGATGAACGGAACATCTCCGAACACGTCGATGAGGATATAGTAGAGGTATGCCCTGATGAAGCGGGCCTCGCACCGGAGTTCATGAACCTTGCCGACAAGATCCTTGTCGCATCCGCGCCTTTCCAGACGATCGTCGGTCGTCTGGCGGAGATATTCGTTCACGAAGGAGATACCGTTGATGCAGCGGCAGTAGATGGCATACGAAGCGGCGTTGTTGTCCGCCGTCCATGTGTTCTTGTCCATGTCGAGCACCCATGAGTCGGCAACTGCCGCACTCTTGCATCCGTCGGCGGAAACCTCCTGGATGTTGAAGTATGCCCTGACAAGCTCGGACGAACCCTGGTCATCGACCTGCAGGTCCATGCAGTTGTTGAAAGAACGGTAGCAGTGCGCCAGGCCTGCGATGTAGCTCTCATATTTGTCGCCGTACGCTGTCTCGGAGGAGTAGTCGTCCTCGTTGTGGGGATAGGCATCGAGGTCCTTCACGCATGAAGACGTGGAGAAAACCGTTGCCGCAGCGGCAACCACGAGCGAAAGTATATAGAATTTGCGTTTCATTTCCTTATGTGTTAAAGCTTAGAAATTCAGGTTCACTCTCAGGGAATATGTCCTGATCCTCGGAACGAGCTGCTGGTCGTCGATACCGGTCTGTCCGCCTGCCTCAGGATCCTGTCCGGAGTACTTGGTCAGCAGGAGAACATTGTTTGCGGAAAGTGCGACACGGAGCGTCGTGCTGCTCTTGAAGAGGTTGTTGAACGTGTAGCCGAGGTTGACATCGTCGATCTTGAAGAATGAACCGTCCTCGAGCCACATGTCGGAGTAGATCTGGGAGTTGCTCTTGATGCCCTTCCAGCCGGTCTTCTTCACGATGGAAGGATAGTTGTAGAGGTTGGCGTAGTTGAGCCATGTGTTGGCAGGAGTGGAGTTCTCCTGATAGAACAGGTTGTAGACCCAGTTGCCGATCTCGCCGTGGGCGTTGAGACCGAAGTCCCAGTTCTTGTAGTTGAACTTGAGGTTGAAGCCGTAGAACTTGTCGGGAAGCGGGCTCTTGCCGGTGATGTAGCGGTCTGCCTCGGAGATCTGTCCGTCTCCGTTCCTGTCGACGAACGCATTCTCGATTGCAGGTCCGGTCTCGTCGTAGAGCTGCTGGTAGAGGACATAGACCCTCGGGTCATATCCTACCCTGTGCTGCTGGATGTAGCCTCCGGTGTAGCGGGTATCCCAGTCCATCCAGTTGACCTGGACGAAATAGTCCTTGTTGGTCTTGGCGTTGCCGGTGGTGAGCTTCGTGAACTCGGTATCCTGCATCGTGAAGTTCGCGCCGATGAGAAGGCTCATGTCCTTCGTGTGGATCGGGTTGACCGTCAGTCCGAGCTCGATACCCTTGTTCTCCATGCTTCCGATGTTGGTCAGCAGGACGTTGGAGAAGTTCGCACCCATCGGGATGTTGACAGAGTTCAGCAGGTCGTCGGTCGTGCGCTTGTAGACGTCGATGTTTCCGGCTAGACGGCCGTCCCAGAAGCCGAAGTCGACACCGATGTTCTCGGTAGTGGTGGTCTCCCACTTGATGTGGGGATCATAGGCCTGAGGCACAAGGGACTGGGATCTTCCGAAGGATCCCATGTTGTACCTGTTGTTCATGAAACCGTCCTTGGTCATGGTGTAGTTGGCGAGGTAGGAGTAGTTCGCAATACCGCTCTCCTGACCAGTGACGCCCCATCCCAGACGGAGCTTCAGCTCGCTGACATTCTTTACGTTCTTGAAGAACGGCTCCTGGGCGATGTTCCATGCGAGGGCTGCGGAGGGGAAGAGACCCCAGCGGCAATCCTCTGCGAAACGGGAAGAACCATCGTCCCTGAGGGTGAACGTGGCGATGTAACGGCTCTTGTATGAGTAGTTTACACGGCCATAGAACGAAACCAGGAAGTGCTCCTCCTCGTGGGGAATGTGGGATCCGTAGAAGTCGTCCTTCTTGTAGTGGACGTTCGTGACGTCGTCATCGTAGTCTCCGTTCAGCTTCGTCTCGCTGTTCGGCTCTGTTTCCCGTCACGCCTGCTCTCCC
>CAYTXA010000012.1:13574-19434 GCA_964440865.1 uncultured Muribaculaceae bacterium
TGAAATGCTCGTAGGTGTATCCTGCCATGGCGTCGACCTTGTGGCCGTTGAAGTCATGGGCGTAGTTCACGAATGCCTCGAACATGTCGTTGCTGTTGTGGCTCCTGTTTGTGGTGTTGGTGCCGACGTTCGGGGCGACCTTGTCGAGCTTGAGCTCCCAGTAGCCGGGCTTTGTCCTGGTGTTGGAGTAGTTCTTGCGGTAGTCCTTGCTGGCGCGCACGTTGAAGTTGAGATCCTCGAATCCATGGACCTTGTAGTTCAGGCTCGCGCTGATGACGTATCCGAGGTTGCTCTGGTCGACGTCGTTGGTCTTGTACTGCATCGGGTTGGTCTCGGCGTTGCTCGGCTGGAAATCTGCGCCCTTGCCGGTTCCGCGTACCCAGTAGCCGAGGTTGGTGCTGTAGTCGATGGAGCCGTCCTCATTGTAGAAGTGGACGGGGAGCGTCGGGTTGAAGTTGGCGGCGCTGCGGTAGCTTGCGCTCTGGGGAGAGTTGATGCTGGTCGATACCTTGGCGTTTAGCTGGATGGACAGGTGCTTGTCGAGGAAGGTAGGGGACAGCGTGACGTTGAGGTTAGGCCTCGTGGAGTGGCTTCCCAGAGTAGTGCCGGTGCGGTGCATGATGCCGACGGAGGCGCGGTAGGGGAGATGCCCCTTCAGAGTCGTTCCGGATGCGCTGACAGTGTGCACGTTCATGGTGCCGACCCTCGAAACGAGGTCGATCCAGTCCGTGCTCTCGGTGCCCATCAGGCTGTGGGCTGTCTCCAGCTGCAGAGGCTGGTTGGCGTAGATCTCGTCGATGAAGGAACGGAACTCGTCCGGCTCCATGACGTCCGCCTTGCCCATGTAGTGGCTCAGGCTGAACGAGCCCCTGTAGGAAATCCTGGGCTTCGTGCTGGCGCTGGCCTTCTTCGTGGTCACCATGATGACGCCGGCAGCGGCGCGGGATCCGTAGATGGCTGCGGAGGAGGCGTCCTTCAGGACGGAGAATGACTCGATGTCATCCGGGTTGATAGAGCTGAGGCCGTTGGAGCTGAGCGGAATACCGTCGACAACGATCAGAGGGTCGTTCGAGGCGTTGAGCGAGGCACTTCCCCTGACCCTGAGGGTACCGTCTCCGAGGACGAGAAGTCCCGGGACCTTGCCCTGCAGGAGCTCGTAGCTGGAAGTTACTGCTCCGCGGTTGATTTCCTCGGCCTTGACGGCGGAAACGGAACCTGTCAGGTCCTCCTTCCTTGCCGTACCGTAACCGATGACGACAACCTCATTGATGAGCTGCGTGGCGTCCTGGAGGACGACGCTCATCTTCGGAGTTGCCGCAATTTCCTGGCTCTCATAGCCGATGCATGAGAACACAAGGGTTGTCCCCTGGGGGACCTGCAGGGAGAAGTTGCCGTCGATGTCCGTGACGGTACCGTTCGTGGTACCCTTCACGACGACTCCGGCTCCTATGATGCCCTGACCTTTCGAGTCAGAGACAGTTCCCGCGACATTGATATCCTGTGCGGATACCTGGATGATGGATGCCAATGCGAATAATAGCGCAATCAGCAAATGTTTAGGAATCTTGGTCATTGTGGTTAGCAATTAGTATTGGATTTTGCGGACGTGAAGTTACCCTTTATAAGGGTTTACAATTAGGACAAAAAAGACAACTGCTGACACAAAAAGGATTGGCTGGGAATTTGCAGAATAGTCCCGCGGAAAAAACATGAATAATAAGATTTCGCAACATGAAATACGTGGAAATTCCCCGGAAGGGGACAAACGGGAACAACAGCTCCGAAGGCGAGGACGGCAAGAAAAAGCAGGACGGCGCATTCGGAGGAAAAGGGGACGGGAGCGGACGCTCATGGCTGACGCTTCTTTTCTGGATGACGGTATTCCTTCTCCTTGTCAATGTCCTTTTCGAGCCGGCGATGCTCCGCAAGGCGATTGTCGACACCGACTATGGGACATTCATAAGCAAGGTCGAGGCTGATTCCGTCGAACAGGTTGTCATCGCGGAGGACCAGATCATCTACAAGACCCCCGACAAGACCTACCGTACGGGCCCTGTAGACGACCCGCACCTTGTGGACCGCCTGCTTAGCGCCGGCAGTCCCAACAAGGACGGCAAGATCGAGTTCGTGAAGAAGGTGTCCCGCCAGAACTCTCCTCTGCTGGATTTCTTCCTGTGGTGGGTACTCCCGGGCCTCGTGTTCATGCTGATCTATGGATCCATGATGCGCAGGTTCCGTTCCGGGGCCGGATCCGCCGGTGCCGGGGGACTCGGCAATTTCATGTCGCTCGGACAAAGTGGCGCGAAAGTCTACGCCGATACTGACATAAAGACACGTTTCTCCGATGTCGCAGGCCAGGATGAGGCAAAGGCATCGCTGCAGGAGCTCGTGGATTTTCTGCACAATCCGAAGAAGTACACCGCCCTCGGTGCGAAACTCCCGAAGGGTGCGCTTCTCGTCGGTCCTCCGGGAACGGGCAAGACACTGATTGCCAGGGCTGTGGCAGGGGAGGCCCATGTGCCTTTCTTCTCTATGTCCGGCTCCGAGTTCGTGCAGATGTTCGTCGGGATGGGCGCCGCCAAGGTGCGTGACCTTTTCGACGAGGCGAAGAAGAAGGCGCCGTGCATCATATTCATAGATGAGATCGATGCCATAGGCAAGAGTCGCGAGAACCAGTTCAGCACGAACGATGAGCGAGAGCAGACTCTGAACCAGCTGCTTACCGAGATGGATGGATTCGAAAGCGACAAGGGCGTGATTATCCTTGCTGCCACCAACAGGCCCGACAGCCTCGACAAGGCGCTTCTGCGTCCGGGGCGTTTCGACAGGCGCATACAGATGGAACTGCCTGACCTTGAGGGGCGTAAGGCCATAATCAATGTCCATCTCCGCGATGTCAAGCATGATGAGATTGACCTCGATGTCGTGGGCCGCGCGACTGCCGGATCTTCCGGAGCCGACCTTGCGAACATCGTGAACGAGGCTGCCCTGAGGGCCGTGCGGCTCGGGAAGGATGCCGTGACGACGGAGGACATCGAGGAGAGCGTGGAGACCGTTATGGCGGGGGAGCAGCGGAAGAATGCCGTGATCTCGCCTGAGGATAAGAAGATCATCGCCTACCATGAAGTCGGCCATGCGATGGTTGCCGCTGTCCAGAGCAATTCCGCTCCTGTCCACAAGATCACGATCATCCCACGTACTTCCGGTGCGCTGGGCTACACGATGCAGGTCGACGAGGGCGAGAAGTTCCTCTACAGCAAGGAGTATCTGCTGACCAAGATTGCTACTCTGACCGGAGGGCGTGTGGCTGAGGAGCTGATCTGCGGGACGTGCACGACCGGGGCGTCGAACGACATAGAGCAGGCTACGAAGCTTGCGCGGGGGATGATAACTCGCTACGGCATGAGCGACAAGTATGGGATGATGGCGCTGGAGACCGGCGGCAATGCATATCTCGGCGGCAGTTCGTCGCTGAACTGTTCGGACGAGACTGCATCGAAGATCGACGAGGAGGTGCGCGAGGTGATTGCGGAGGCGAAGAAGAAGGCTGAGGCGATCATCTCCAGCCACATGGACCAGATGCACGCTGTCGCGAAGTACCTTCTCGAGAAGGAAACCATCACCGGCGAGGAGTTCATGTCCATCCTCCAGGGCAACACCCCCGCCGCCTAGCGTTGTTGGGTCACTGTCCCGACCCCAATCCGACGGAAGGTCCATGGCGAAAGCCAAGAAGGCCGGACAACATCACGTCGTCCGGCCTCCCAACAAAGCTTATGAGGAAAAATTCAGCTTTTCGATTATCTGAAAGGAAGCGCCTACCTGAATAGCAGCGGCAGCGACTTGTTCAGGAAAATACGCCAGTTGCTCCATGTGTGCCCGCCATCCTTCTCATAGAAAGTGTGCGGCATCCCATTCTCCGTCAGCAGAGAATCGAGAACAGTGGCACCCTGATGAGTGAAATCCGCAGTGCCGGCAGCATGCCAATAGAGCTTGTACCCAGCCTTCTTGATGCCGAGAAGCCCATTGACAAACTCCTCGTTGCGCTGCCCGCCACAGCCCATAGGTACGATGTAGGCAAAAGTGCCGGGATAGTTCGCAGTGACAGTCAGAGTCTGGAAACCGCCCATGGAAAGACCCGAAACAGCCCTGCCCTCAGGCTTTGCGATGACCCTGTAATGGCTTTCTACATAAGGAATTATCTCCTTCACGAGCGATGCGCAGAAATCCGTGGCGAAATCGCGGCTAGCCGGCTGCCCCGCCTTGAGCTCCGGAACCTGCAGGAACGGCGACGCTGCCTGACGCGAATTCCCGTTCGGCATGACAACGAGCATCGGCTTCGCCTGACCCTTCTCGATCAGATTGTCCACGATCTGGCATGCACGACCCATGGAATTCCATGTATCTTCGTCGCATCCGCCACCGTGGAGCAGGTAGAGAACCGGGTACTTCGCCTTCTTGTTCTCCGCATATCCGTACGGAGTATAGATGTACATGCGGCGGTCGCCGCCCAGAATCTTCGAATTGTACCACGCCATCGTGATGTCCCCGTGCTGCTTGGCCTCGAAATAGTTCTCGCTCAGCTCGCCCGGAACCAGCAGGACGCTCAGAAGCTTCATCCCGTCCCTCTGTATCAGCGGATTGGCAGCATCCGAAACATAGACACCGTCTACATAGAAATTATAGGTATAGAGCTCGGGAGACGGAGTGTCGATCGTGCAGTACCATTCCCCGTCCGCAGTCCGCGCCATGGGAATAGTCCCCGTCGTGCTCTCGTCGAGGACATAGTCGCCATAGCAGTTGCTGTCGGTATCCATCCACGAGCCGTGGAGCCGGACATCGTAGGCCTTCGGAGCCCTGATACGGAACGTGACCTGGTCCCCGTTGATCTCGGGAGAAACAAGCGGCTTCGGCCTCTGGGCCGGCTGCGCAGAAAGCGCGAGCGTGCAAAGCAGCGCCGCGGCGGTAATCATGAGTTTTCTTGACATGGTTATTAGTGCTTTATTGTTATCGGCAATTTAGCACTTCGCCGCGGCAAACGTTGTCACAAAACGGACAATAAATGCTCCGGATCTGCCCGCAGGCTACTTCTTGTCGCGGTCGTAGTGCGGCATGTCGTCCGGAAGGACCATGGACAGCTCCACCAGCCCCTTGACGACCCCGTCCACGTGCCATGGAGTCTGGAATATCAACTTCCGGCGTCCATGCTTCGTGATCGTGTAGCAGTGCGTGTGGTCGCCCTCGATCATGTCCCGGATTATCGCCTGCGAACGCTCGCTGTGGCAGGGCATCATGTTCCGCCCCTCCATCGTCTCCCCGTTCTTGTCGAACGTCTCGTGGGACCGCTTGTTCATGTAGACGATGTTCCCTTCCAGGTCGCTGACAGTCACCGCGCAGAGAATCTCGTCCGCCCAGTGCAGGATTTCTTCCTTTTCCATATGCTTGTGTTTTGTTGTACCTTGTTGTGCAAAGGTAGGATATTATTCGTCAAGAAGAGCACTTTCCCTCCTGACCGAGTCCGGAATCCTGACCCCGAGCTCCGCAATCGTCCTGTCGTACCGGGCCTTCGCCTCCCGCAGCCGTTCCGCCTCCTCGCGCTTCCTCGCTCTCCGCACCTCCCGCTCGAACTTCCACTCCTCCAGGTTCTTCCGAATCCTCTCCTCCAGAGCGGCAAGAGTCGCCTCCCGCCTGTCTCCCTTCAGCTCGCACTCCCACACCGTGACCACCTTCCACCCCATCGCCCGCAGCAGCTCCGAACAGACCTCGTCACGCCGGATGTTCCGCTCGATCTTGTCCTGCCAGAACCCGACATTCGTCTTCGGCATCACGATAACGATCCAGGCGTTTGTCGGGCGATGAGTTC
>CAYTXA010000012.1:19444-19832 GCA_964440865.1 uncultured Muribaculaceae bacterium
AGAAGCACCCGTTCACGAAGATCGCCGTGTGGTACTTCCTCAGCACGATGTCCGGCGTCCCCGGCAACTTCCTCACGTTCAGGCGGTAGCGGAAGCCAGAGCGGTAGAGTAACCGCCTCACCGCCATCTCCGGCTTTGTGTCCTTCGACCGGATGCGGGACATTATCTCATGCCGTTTATCTGACGAAATCAAAGTCGTGAATTTAATTGATTCAATACTAGAGAGTTGGTATACCTATACTCTTCAAATAATTGAATGTGTTGTCATATGAATCCTTGTCCCTGGTCTTGTCTTCCAAGTCTCCTTCAGGTACAAAGATTACCATCCCACGGCGTGCACGAGTGAGCAAGACGCGATATGCATTCGTCTGATATTGCTGCAGGATAG
>CAYTXA010000013.1:0-8115 GCA_964440865.1 uncultured Muribaculaceae bacterium
TTTATAGGTGTAATTTTGATATTTTCCTGTTTTTCCGTAATCTTGCGTAAAATAGAGGTACGGAAATTGCAATCCTCTGTTTCAAGCCTTCGAAAGGAAGGCAGACAAAGTTAAGAATTTTTTCAATATAGGAGATAGAACCATGAGAACACACATGACCCTGATCGCCGCCCTTCTGGCAGCCACTGCCTGCGGGACCACGGCCCAGATGTCTTCGAACCAGGCGTTCGAGGACGGAATCTACCAGTCTCCTTCGTCCGAAAGAATTGCTTCCGACGCCAAGGCAGTCCCTGCCGGGGATGAGGAAGTTGCTGCCCTTGCCAGCCAGACAAAGGGATCGGAAGTATACCTCAGAAGCGGGCAAAACGACACGCTCTTCATTCCGGAGAACATGTCTGCCTCGATAAAATTCGACAGGAACCAGAACACCACGACGGTAACGCTCGCGGACAATCCCGTGACGGACGTCGACCTCTGGCTGGGCTACACGCCATGGATGCATTCCTCATGGTACTACAGCCCCTGGAGATACAGGACCTGGGCCTATGATCCCTGGTTCTACGATCCATGGGTCTGGGACATCTGGTATGACCCGTGGTACTACAGCGGATGGTACTCTCCGTGGTACAGTCCCTGGTACAGCCCCTGGTACGGAGGATGGTACGGCGGCTGGTATGGCGGATGGTACTCCCCGTGGAGGCCGTACGGCTACTACTATAGTTATTATGATCCCTGGTACGATCCGTGGTACAGCCGCGGATGGTGGAGAGATGACAGCTACCGTAACCGCGGCGCCGGAATGGGCGGACGCGGAAACGGGATGGGAACCATAGCTTCTTCTGCACAGCGCAGAAGGGGCGGCACCGCGGCCGGAGCAGTTTCGACCAAGGGCTCGGAATCCTCTGCAAGGTTCGCTACCAGAAGGTCCTCCAGCACGACCGGAGGAGCTGTCCGCACGGGCGGAAGCGCAGTGCGCACGGCCACTAGGTCTGCTGCCGGAGCGACAAGGGCAACGGCCGGTACGGTCAGGACTGCCAGCGGAGCAGTCAGGAGGTCTTCGGCCAACCTGACGACCAGAAGGTCCGCAGCCGGCACCGGGACATACGCAGGCAGCAGCACAGCCGCAAGGCGCGCTACAACAGGTAGTTACGGGACTTCGGCTTCCCGCGGCAACGGCGCGGCCACGAGGAGCTACGGCGCTACAACAGGTAGTTACGTGACTTCGGCTTCCCGCAGCAACGGCGCGGCCACGAGGAGCTACGGCACGACTACAAGAAACTACGGCACTTCGACGAGGAGCTATGGCGGCTCTACGAGAAGCACAGGAACCTCTTCCAGAAGCAGCTACGGCACCAACATCCGCCGTTCCACGACAGGATCCTCGTCGGTCTCCAGGTCGAGCGGCGGCTACACCCGCAGCAGCGGATATTCCCGCAGCAGCTCAAGCACGAGCCGTAGCTACAGCACCGGCAGCTCTTCTTCCCGGAGCTACAGCGGATCGACAAGGAGCTACAGCGGCGGAAGCTACGGTGGCGGAAGCCGCAGCTATGGCGGCGGAGGCGGAAGCTATGGCGGAGGCAGCCACTCTTCCTCCGGCGGTGGCGGCCACAGAAGATAGAGCAACGTATACTGAAACCTGAACCTGTTCGTTACCAAATCATTACACGAAACAGAGAAAACTGACAATGAAAAAAATTATCCTTCCGGTCCTGCTTTCCCTTGCAGCAGTTTCTGCTGGAGCGCAGAACTATTCGGACGCTCTCCGATACGGCCAGAACGAATACTTCGGCACGGCAAGGAGCATGGCCATGGGCAATGCGTTCACTGCCCTGGGCGGTGACCTGGGTTCCATGGGCATCAACCCTGCAGGATCTGCTGTCAACAAGTATTCCCAGTACTCGATAACGCCTGCCGTAAGCGTGGCAAGCGGAAGCGCAAGCTACAACAGCTTCGACAAGACCTCCTACACCACCTCGACGGACAACAGCGACGCGAAGTTCACTCTTCCCAGCGTGGGCATGTCGATGTACTTCAACACGGGCAGGAAATACGGGCTGAGGGGCTTCTCGCTCGGACTTGCCGGAAATGCGTCAAGCTACTACATGGACGACATCCAGGCAGGCGGGCAGAACGCGAAGACATCCTACATGGGTTATCTCGCCGACGAGGCGACTCGCAACCAGCTTTCCGCGACAATGTTGAACTCTGCAAGCTACTGGGACATGAGCCCGCAGTGGTGGCCGGAGATGGTTGGCTACCGCACCGCGATGATAAGCGCCATCGGAAGCGGGGACAACGGTCCTTATGTAGGCTCGGCGCAGGGCACGGACGCGGGATATCCCCTGCTCGGCACCCTGGACCAGACCTACGGCAGGTCGAATTCCGGGTTCAAGTATGACATGGTGATGAACATGGGCTTCAACATCGACAACCGCCTCTACATCGGTGCCAACCTTGGGCTCGTGAGCATTGAGTACAAGTCAGATACATGGATAAGGGAAAGTGCTGTCAATCCCAACGACTTCGCCATCACCTTCGACGGGAACACAGACCACTTCCACAATATGGGATTCCATGAGTCCTTCGAGGCTGAGGGAGCCGGAATCTACGGAAAGTTCGGAGTCATCTACCTCCCGGTCGACGGGCTCAGGCTGGGTGCTGCAATACAGACTCCCGTGGCAAACTACATCACGGAGCACATGTGGTTCAGCGGTGATGCCGAGTATGACAAGGCGCACTACTACGAGACGATCTCCTCCGACGACGAGTATCAGTATGACTACAAGCTCGTTACCCCTTGGAGATACAACGTCGGCATTGCGTACACGATTCCGGGATTCGGAGCGATAAGCGCCGACTATGAGATGTGCGACTACAGCTCGTCGAAGTTCAAGTCACGCAATTCCAACGACAACAGCGAATGGGCAGATGCCAACCAGAGCATCAAGGACTACTGCGGAATCGCACATGAATTCAGGCTCGGTGCAGAGTGGAAGGCAACTCCATCGTTTGCTGTACGTGCCGGCTACAACCTGACGACCTCTCCCGAGCGCTACTTCGACGGCGCCGGACAGAAGAAGACTCCGAGCGCATACAAGAATACCGCATCTCTCGGGATAGGTTATTCCTCAACCGGTTCGTTCTTCTGCGACCTTGCAGGGCGCATGACATTCCGTCCGGACGAATACATCTATCCCTATCCGACCTACAATGAAACAGATTCTCCGGAGATCGTCAACTCCGAGAACCTGATCACGGTCGCCCTCACCCTAGGGTGGAGGTTCTAGAGGGAATGGAGCCAGAGAATTGAGTCAGGGCCTTCGGAAAAAAGAAGGTCCATGACCGAGAGATTTCCGACGAAGCCGTACTTCCGGGCGAAGACCTGGTAGTACGGCTTTTTCAGGCCCAGGGCGTCCAGCACGGTGTCCTCCCGCTTGGGATGGATGGCCTCCCGGAGGTCGTCCGGAAAGGTCTTGCCTTCAGCAGCCGGCGCAGCTGACGGTCTGGCATAAGTTTCCGTGTATGAAAACTTTACGCCAAGTCCGGTCTTCCTGATGAAAAAGTCTATGAGCGCAAGGTCCAGAGACCACAAAGTCTCCGGCATGGAATCGAATATGCCGAACAGCTCGTCCTTGTAATATTCGAAATACGGGGTCGATTCGTAGGCGGAGGATATCGCCCTTTCGGTACGGATATGCCACGGCTCGGTGTAGTCCACCTTTATCTCCCTGATCGGGAGCCTGAATGTCCCGCCCTCATGGATCACCGGCACCTGCAGGTTCTCCGGTCCGTTCGCCGTCATTATCCTGCAGCGGTTGCGCCAGCTCTGCTTCTGGTAGTTCTCGCACGCCTCGAGGGTGACCACAGACGGAATTACCCTGTCCGGAGACAGGGTAAGATCACGTGCTGCCGCAGCAAACCAGCTCAGCGGCGGGCAATAGGCTATACTGAGTAGCACCACTACTCCAGCTGGCCCTTCTCGAGAAGGTCATTGGCGCGGACCACTCCCCTCTTGCTGTTCTTGATGAAGTTCAGGATGGTGTCCCTCTCTTCTGTCTGGGGGAATCCGGCGAGCACTTTGGCGCAGCCGTCGGTGACATTCTGCCCGCTGTAGTAGATTGTGGTGTAGATGTCCTTGATCGTCATGATAGTCTCGGAAGATAACCCGCTCCTGAGGAGCCCGACGATGTTGACGCCGACGTAGCAGAGAGGATCACGGCCGCAGAGGGCATAGGGAGGGATGTCCTTGTTGATCTTGGACATGCCGCCTATCATGGAGTGCGTTCCGATATGGGAGAACTGATGGGCCTTCGAGCCTCCTCCCATGATGGCGTAATCGTCCACGTCGGTCTCGCCGGCGATGGCAGAGTAGCTGGTCATGATGACGTGGTTCCCGACGTTGCAGTCATGGGCGATGTGGACATAGCTCATGATCAGAGAATGCTCCCCGACACGGGTCACGCCCTTGCCGCTGGCCTTGGTGCCGCGGTTGATGGTGGCGCACTCGCGGATGGTCGTGTAGTCGCCTATCTGGACATAGGAAACCTCTCCGTTGAACTTGAGGTCCTGGGGAATGGCGCCTACGACAGCTCCCGGGAAAACCTTGCAGCATTTACCCATCTTCACGTATTCGAATACAACTGCGTGGGGATAGATGACGGTGCCGTCGCCAATCTCGACATAATCATCGATGTAGGCATATGGTCCGATTTCGACGTTGTCGCCCAGCACAGCCTTGGGGCTCACTGTGGCAAGAGGACTTATTTTATTCATGACTAGGTTTTCTTATTTGACAAGTTTGCGGAACGCCTTGGCGCAATTGGTGTTGATCGTGTGGCCGGGCTTGTAGGCTGTGACCTTGGCAGAAAGGAACCCGCCGCACAGGCGGATGTCGCCAATCAGGTCGAGCAGCTTGTGGCGTCCGATTTCGTTAGGGAAATTCAGCTCGGCGTTGCTCAGATACCCCTCAGGTGTCACATGGAGACGGGGGCGTCCCATGGCTGAGGCCATGTCGTCCAGCTGCTGCTGGGACACGGGATGTTCTACGACGATGAGCGCGTTGTCCGTGTCACCGCCTTTTATCAGATTGTTTGAAAGCAAGTATTCGATTTCGTGGAAGAAGACGAAAGTGCGGCAGACCGCGAGCTCCTTCCCATAGTCCATGCCCTCGTCCCAAGAGGCCTTCTGCACCCCGAGGACGCTGGAATCAAAGTCCACGGTGCTTTCGAAGGAAAGCCTCTCCGCAGGCTCGATCCTCACCCAGGAGCCGCTCTTCCCGTCGCGGATTTCCACAGGCTCGGGTACCGTAATGTATTTTCTATCGGTAGACTGCTCGACAAGCCCATCTTTTGCGAAAGCCTCAGCATAGAAACGGGCGCTCCCGTCCAGGATCGGCACTTCCAGATTGTCGAGATCTATTCTCGCATTGTCGATGCCCATTCCTGTCAGGGCGGACATTATATGTTCGATGGTATGGACTTCGGCGTTCCCTTCTCCGATCGTCGTGCTGCGTGCGGTGCTCGTCACATTCTCCGCCAGCGCATGCACGGGTACATCGCCAAGGTCCATCCTGTGGAATACGATGCCGGTGTTCTCGGGTGCCGGACCAACTTTCATGGTCGAAAAGGTGCCGGTATGAAGTCCCTTACCGGAAAATTCCCAGGATTTGCTCAGAGTGTGCTGTCGCATGTCTTGTCTTTTGTTCTATTTGTCGCCGGACGGATGCTCCCCGTTGCGCTTGAACACAGCATAGCTGCGGAGATAGTCCTTTATCGGCATCGCGGGAGAGCCGAGGAAAGTCTCGCCTTCCTTAGTTATGCTCTTCGTGACTCCGGCCTGAGCCGCGATGACAGTGTGGTCCGCGATCTTTATGTGGCCTACGATTCCGACCTGGCCGGCAATGATGCAGTTCTTGCCGATCTTCGCAGAGCCCGCTATCCCGACATGCGCCGCCATCACCGTATTGTCGCCGATTTCCACGTTGTGCGCAATCTGGCAGAGGTTGTCGATCTTGACTCCCTTGCCGATGATCGTGGATTCCATCTCGGCGCGGTCGATCGTCGTGCAAGCCCCGATTTCGGAGTTGTCGCCGATGATCACGTTGCCCATATGCTCGATTTTCTCCCATGTCCCATCAGGCTGGGGAGCGTTGCCGAAGCCGTCGGAACCGATCACCGCGTTGGCGTGGATAATCACGTTGTCACCGATTATCATCCCTGGATAGATGCAAACTCCGGGGTAAATGATGCAATGTTTTCCGATTTTCGTGTTGTCGCCGACGTAGACGTTCTCGTAGATCTTCGTGTAGTCGCCCACTTCGGCGTGATGCCCGACATAGGAATGGCTTCCGAGGTAGACCTTCTTCCCGAACTTGGTCGTAAGGAAATAGGATGAGCGGAATCCGCGGTGGCGGCGGTCAGTGCGGCGCGATGCGGAAGCGTACTTGAGCAGGTCGGCGAGTGCCGTATACGCATTTTCGACCCTGATCAGCGTCGCGGCTACGGGCTTCGACGGGGCGAAATCCTTGTTCACCAGCAGGATGCTGGCCTTGCAGGTATAGACGTATTCTTCGTATTTCGGGTTGGCGTAGAAGCAGAGGTCGCCGGGTTTCCCATGTTCGATCTTCGCAAATTTTGTCGCCACAGCCTCGGGGTCACCCTCGACTGTTCCCTTGAGCACTTTCGCTAACTGTTTTGCTTTAAATTCCATACGGGCTTGAAATTTGGACTGCAAAGTAAATACTTTTTTAGCGTTTTTGAAAACTTTATTGTCTGGACAGCATTTTTTTAGTATCTTTGCGCCCGATGAGACATGAGGATAGGGGACGGCGGCGTCTCCTATCTTTTTTATAGACCGAGAGGCATGAATACGAAAGAAAAGGAGATTGTCGAGAAATTCGGGCCGAAAGCTGAAGAGCTCGGCTACTTTCTCGTGGACGTGGACGTCACGTCCGACAACGACATCACCCTGACCGCCGAGAAGGCAGAGGGGAACATGGAACTGGACGACTGCGTCGCGCTCGACGAGGCTTTCCACGCTATGTGGTCGCAGGATGAGGAGGACTACTCTCTGACCGTGACCTCCGCTGGTCTCGACAGGCCTTTCAAGGTCCTGCGCCAGTTCATCAAGGCGAAGGGGACCGCAGTGGAAGTCGGGCTGAAGGGCGGGCGCAAGCTCACGGCGACCCTCGCCGATGCCTGCGAGGACAGCATCACGCTCGAGTATGAAGAAAAAGGACAGCGCCACACGGAGACCTACACGATGGACAAGGTGGCATATGTCCAGCCTCACATAACATTTGACAAAGAATAAAAATCATACAACATGGCAACAGACGAAGAGAAGATCGACCTCAAGACAGCCTTTGCTCTTTTCAAGGATGAAAAGCATATAGACAGGCCCACGATGATGGGCGTCCTCAATGACGTGTTCATCACACAGCTTTCCAAGGTTTACGGGACCGCCGACAACTTCGACGTTATCATCAACGTCGACCGCGGAACCTGTGAAATCTACCAGAACCTCGACGTGGTCGAGAACGTGGACGATCCCGATACCCAGATCAGCATCGCAAAGCTGAAGGAGATGGGCATCGACGACTATGAGGAGGGCGAGGTCTATGCCCGCCCCGTCAAGCTGTCCGAGTTCGGGCGCCGCGGAATCCTCAACATCCGTCAGAACCTGCAGGGCAGGATCATGGACATCGAGAAGGCCAACCTCTTCAACAAATACAAGGAGAAGATCGGCCAGCTTTTCACCGGCGAAGTCTACCAGACCTGGTCCAAGGAGGTGCTCCTCCTCGACGAGGACGGCAATGAGCTGCGCCTCCCCAGGAACGAGCAGATTCCCGGCGAGCACTTCAAGAAGAACGACACCGTCCGCGCCATCATCAAGAGCGTGGAGATGAAGAACAACACGACTCCCTACATCGTGCTCTCCCGCACCTCCGAGGAGTTCCTAGTGAAGCTCTTCGAGCAGGAGGTTCCGGAAATCTACGACGGCCTCATCACCATAAAGAAGGTTGTCCGTATCCCCGGCGTACGCGCCAAGGTTGCCGTGGAGTCCTATGACGACAGTATCTACCCGATCGGAGCATGTATAGGAGTCAGGGGCCAG
>CAYTXA010000013.1:8125-14762 GCA_964440865.1 uncultured Muribaculaceae bacterium
GGATCATGGGCATCGTGCGCGAGCTGCGCAACGAGAACATCGACGTCCTCCAGTGGTCCAGCAACATCCAGCTGCTGATCCAGCGTGCCCTGACACCCGCGAAGATCTCCTCCATCGACCTCGGTTCGGGAGACGAGGACAAGATCAAGGTCTACATGCAGCCCGACGAAGTCAAGAAAGGCATCGGCCGCGGAGGCTGCAACATCAAGCTTGCCAGCATGCTTGTGGGCCGTGAGATCGAAGTCTGGAGAGAGGCCGCGGAAGGCACAGCCGACGATGACGACGAGGATGTACTCCTCAGCGAGTTCGAGGACGAGATCGATCCCTGGATCATCGAGAGGCTCAAGAGCATCGGATGCGACACTGCCAAGAGCGTGCTCGCCCTGTCCCCCGAAGACGTGGCGGAGAGGGCAGACCTCGAGGACAGCACCGTCGCCGACGTAATGGCAAAGCTCAAGGCCGAATTCGAAGACTAATACAATCACCAAAGGGTTCATATGGCAGATAACAAACAGATAAGACTCAACAAGCTAACCAGAACTTTCAACATCGGGCTGAGCGACCTCGTCGAATTCCTCAACAGCAAGGGGGCGAACGTCGAGGAGAATCCGAACGCAAAGGTTTCGGAAGAATACTTGCCTGCCCTGAAAGAACATTTCAAGGCCGATCTCCAGCTGGCACAAGATGCCAACAAGGTGGAAATCAAGATGAAGGACATTCTTGACAAGGGTTCCGAGAAAGAGGCGGCGCCCAAGGAAGAAGAGGACTACATCCCCGAGCAGGAGACCATCATCAAGAATACGAACCTCAGCGGCAAAGCTGCCGAGGCGGAGAAGCCATCTGAGCCGGAGAAGCCGGCGGAGCCCGCAAAACCGGAACCGCAGCCGGCAAAGCCTGAGCCTGCGAAGGAAGAGCAGGCTAAGCCATCTGAACCCGAGAAGCCGGAACCGGCAATGGAAGAGCCCGCGAAGCCTGAACCCGCAAAACCGGAACCGGCGAAGCCAGAACCCGAAAAGCCTGCACCGGCAGAGCCAAAGCCGGCAGAGCCGGAGCCCGTGAAGGCAGAAGAGCCCAAGCCTGCTGCCTCCGAGGAAAAGGCAAAAGAACCCGAACAGCCACAGGAAAAGAGGGCAGAGGAGCCGGAAAGGAAAGAGGAGGCTAAGCCCGCAAAGGATGAGAAACAGCAGAAGGCTCCCGTCAAGGCTGAAGAAAAGGCAGAGGGCAAGCCGGCAGAAAAGAAGGCACCGACACCCAGGCCCGAAGAGAACACTGCCGAAGACACGGCAGACACCACAGGCGGAATCGGGCTCAAGATCGTAGGAAAGGTAGACCTCTCCCAGTTCGAGCGCCCGAAGAAAAAGAAGAAGCGCGACCGCATAGCCAAGGACGGCAAGCAGAAGGTTGACCTGACGAAGGTCGACACCTCCGACTCCCGCGGAAAGGGCGGAAAGGGTGGCCAGAACAAGGGCGACCAGAACGGCCAGAACGCCGCATCCGGAAAGAAGAACCGCAAGAAAGACCGCTTCAAGCCTGCCATGACCGAGGCCGAGCAGGAGGAAATGCAGAAGGAGATCCAGAAGCAGGTCAAGGAGACCTACGCCAAGATGAACGAAGGCAACAAGAAGGGATCTTTCGGAGCAAAATACCGCAAGGAGAAGAGGGAGGCGGCCGCCAACAGGGCAAACGAGGAGATAGAACAGCAGCAGGCAGAGAAGAAGGTACTGAAAGTCACGGAGTTCGTTACGGTCAATGATCTCGCGACCCTGATGAACCAGCCCGTGAACAAGGTCATCTCCGCCTGCCTCAACCTCGGATTGATGGTGTCCATCAACCAGAGGCTTGACGCCGAGGCGCTTGTGCTTGTAGCCGAGGAGTTCGGCTACGAGGTGAAGTTCGTCACTGCCGAGCTCACCCAGGAAATCGACGAATCCTCCGAGGCTCCGGACAAGGAGGAAGATCTCGTCACAAGGCCGCCAATCATCACGGTCATGGGCCATGTCGACCACGGAAAGACCTCACTGCTGGACTACATCAGGAAGACTAACGTCATCGCGGGAGAGGCCGGCGGCATCACCCAGCACATCGGAGCATACAACGTGGTGCTCCCCGACGGAAGACGCATCACATTCCTCGATACCCCTGGACACAAGGCCTTCACGGCAATGCGTGCAAGAGGTGCGCAGCTGACGGACCTTGCGATCATCATCATCGCCGCAGACGATGCCGTCATGCCGCAGACAGTCGAGGCAATAAACCATGCACAGGCCGCAGGCGTCCCCATGGTATTCGCCATCAACAAGATAGACAAGCCGGGCGCACAGCCTGAGAAGATCTACCAGCAGCTCGCCCAGATGAACATCCTGACGGAGGCATGGGGCGGCAAATACCAGTGCCAGGAGATTTCCGCGAAGACCGGACTCAACGTGGACAAGCTCCTCGAGAAGGTGCTCCTCGAAACGGACATGATGGACCTCAAGGCCAACCCGAAGAGGCTCGGAGTGGGTTCCGTCATCGAGTCCTCCCTGGACAAGGGCCGTGGTTACATAGCCAACATCCTCGTCCAGAACGGTACAGTCCACAAGGGGGATGTCATCCTCTGCGGATGCTACTACGGAAGGATCAAGGCCATGTTCAACGAGCGCGGACAGCGCGTCGAAGAGGCAGGCCCGTCGACTCCCGTCTCGATCCTCGGACTCAACGGAGCCCCGACGGCAGGAGACAAGTTCAACATCATGACCGACGAGAAGGAGGCCAAGAGCATAGCCGGAAAGAGGGAGCAGCTGCTCCGCATCCAGGGCATCAAGACCCAGAAGCATATGACCCTCGAGGAAATCGGCCGCCGTATCGCCATCGGCAACTTCAAGGAGCTCAACATCATCGTCAAGGGTGATGTGGACGGATCCGTCGAGGCGCTCAGCGACGAGCTCATCAAGCTCTCCACTCCGGAGATCCAGGTCAACGTCATCCACAAGGCCGTGGGTGCCATCTCGGAGTCTGATGTCATGCTGGCTACAGCGTCCGATGCCATCATCATCGGCTTCCAGGTACGTCCTTCCTCGGACGCCAGGAACCTGGCTGAGAAGGAAGGTATCGAGATCAGGCTCTACTCTGTCATCTACGATGCCATCAACGAAGTCAAGGATGGTATCGAGGGCATGCTCGAGCCTGAGACAAAGGAAGAGGTATCCGGAACAGCACTTGTCAAGCAGCCCTTCAAGATCCCGAAGGTCGGCACAATTGCCGGAAGCCTAGTAAGGGAAGGGAAGATTGTCAACGGCGACAAGGTACGTCTCATCCGCGACGGAATCGTGGTCTACACTGGAGAAATATCATCCCTCCGCAGAGGCAAGGACGACGCCAAGGAAGTCACGAGCGGAAACGAGTGCGGTATCGGAATCCTGAACTTCAACGACATCAAGGAAGGCGACATGATCGAGGCCTTCAAGGTTGTCGAGATCAAGAGACAGCTCTAGACGAAGGCAAGGATGATGAGAGAGTAGAGGTAGAAGGACTGGAAAAACAGCCTTCCCTTCGTGCTCACAGTAAGAGAAAGGTCCGTGGCATCAGATTCACTGATGTCACGGATTTTTTCTGCACTGGGAAGGGCCCTCGAAGCCCATTTCTCGATGAGGTCTCCGTCGTTGAAATACACGGCCCCGCCATTCGACCTGTTCAGGGAGATAAGGGTCTTGTAGTCACAGTAATACGCATTGTCCAGCAGCGGGGCCTTCTCCGCCTCGGAGAGGCCGTCCGGAAGCAGACCCGGGGCTGTCCCGTCCCCCGCGGCAAGCAGGAGCAGCGGAGTGAAGCCAGCGCCGGAGGCAGCGGAAAGCACGTCTGAAGTCTTCTTCCATGATTCCGCCCTCATCTTCCCGGGATCATAGACCGAAACCACCATTACAAGTTCCTTCGCCGCCATAGAATCGCAGTACTCTCCCGAAGCATTCCGGAACGCGAGTTCGGGGAAATTGTCGGACACGATATTGTTCCTCTTCTGCACAGTCTCCGTGCGCACAAATGTCCATGTCGAATCCGGCAGGTTGTCCAGCGTGAACGTGCCCTGCTGGCCGTTCTTCTCGTAGACGAATGTCGAGACGTACTCGTCAACGTCGCTGCCCGGAATCTCCTCGGCTGCCGCCAGGCGGGTCGAGAGGTCGAACGGAGTGAAATCCATCGGCGGGATATAGAGAAGAGAATAGACACAGACTACCAATATTGTGGCAGCCTCCAGCCAGAACGCCACGAGACGGTGGTTCCTGTATTTTCCGAAGTCCCTGAACGGAAGGAAAGCAAAGGCGCACAGCGCAAGCAGGACCACGTTCTTGATGAAGCTCCCGGCATGGCTGAGGTGGATCGCCTCCCCGAAGCATCCGCAGTCCATCACCGGATTTCCTATCCAGAGGACAAGCGTGACCAGGGTGAAGAATGCGACAAGACACGATGCCACCCAGGCATAAATCCTGCGGTAGACACCTGCAATCAGGGCTGTCCCCGCAATAGCCTCAACGATGGAAAGAACCACTCCGGCTACCTTCGCCGTCGGGGCCAGAAATCCGACATGGAAAAACTTGAAGTATTCGGTCACGATCAGTTTCGTGCCGACGGGATCCATGAGCTTGAGCGTGCCTGATATGAAGAAAACCAGGCCTATGAGGACTGCGGCAACGCGCCGCATGTCGAGATGGAACTTTGTCATCGCAGCAATGACGTTATTCTGGAAAATATTTCGTCGGGAGGGAGCATCCTGCCTTCGGGAGAACTGCAGTCCACGCGCAGGAAATCCCCGTCACGCCGGCATTCGGACAGATACACCTGTCGCACTGCCTTCTGGAAAGAGATGTCGGCCTCGTTGATGTCCTGCCCGCCTTCGAGATAGTCCCTGTCCTCCCCCTTCCTGCCTGCAGTCAGCTTCTTCTCCACGAATCCGATCGGAACATCGAGGAATATGTTGATGTTCGGGCGCGGCAGGCCGAAGTCGCCGAATTCGGTGTCGAGTATCCACTGGCGCAGCTCCTCCCTTTCCCCGGAATCCTCGACCTTGGCGCACTGGTACGCCACATTGGAATAGACATAGCGGTCCAGCAGCAGGGTTCCGCCGCTGTCCAGGACGGACCTCATCTGCGGGACGGCAGTGCGGCGGTCCTCGGCATAGAGCAGGGCGACAAGCTGGGGATGGACTGCGTCAAGCGTTCCGAATCCCCCGCGGAGGAACTTCCCTATCATCGGCCCGTAGACCGGGGCGTCATAGCGCGGGAAATGGATATAGGACGGGTCCCCGAGCCAAGCCCTGAGACGGCGCACCTGGGTGGATTTCCCGGACCCATCCAGACCCTCTATTACAATCAGCTTTCCTGTGGACATATTGCACAAATTTAAGGATATTTTGATAACTTTCAGGACATGGAACAGCGAGACATAAAAATAATGGGCATCATAAACCTGACGGACAATTCGTTCTGGCAGGGCAGCAGGATGCTTGGCAGGGACGGTGCCGCAGATCCGGGAGCAGTCTCGGAGAGGGCGGCGGAAATGATAGCTGCAGGAGCGTCCATCCTGGACCTCGGCGCCTGCTCGACAAGGCCGGGTTCGGAGCCGGTAGGGGCGGAGGAGGAATGGAGACGGCTCGAAAAGCCTGTCAGGAGGCTGCGGGAGGATTTTCCGGACGTCCCGATATCAGTCGACACCTACTGGGCAAGCGTCATCAGCCATGTGGCGGACGCAATCGGAGCCCCGGTCATCATCAACGACATTTCCGCAGGAGAAGCCGACAGCGGAATGCTTCCCCTGGCGGGAAAACTCGGCTTCCCGTACATTGCGATGCATATGAGAGGGACGCCTGCTACGATGCAGACGCTGACGGACTATGAAAGCGATCCGTCGGAACCGGGACTCTCCCCTGTGACGGCAGCAGTGCTGAGGTATTTCAGGGCATTTTCAGGAAGAGCCGAAGAGAACGGGATACGGGACTGGATTCTCGACCCCGGATTCGGATTTGCAAAGACCATGGAGCAGAACTGGCAGCTGCTGGGAGAGATGTCAGCGCTGAAGGAACTCGGGAAGCCCATCCTGGCGGGGCTGTCGCGCAAGAGCATGATTACCAAGGCATTGAGCATCGACACTGCAGACGCGCTGACTCCGACGCAGGTCGCAAACTTCGCCGCACTGGAGCGCGGGGCGGACATACTGAGGGTGCACGACGTCGCGGAAGCAGCCCAGACAGTAAGGATCTACAGGCTAATGGATCAGTCCTCAGGGTCGAGGTAGACATCCTCGCCCGGGGCGGCCAGCCGGAAATGTTCTCTCGCGAAGTCCTCGAGAGAATCCCTGTCCGTCGACAGGAGGCGCACCTGGTCATCCATCTCCTTGATCTGCTCGCGGTACATCTCGATCTGCTGCTCCTGCTGATGGAGCTGGATTCCGGACTTGACCCAACGCAGGATGCTGTCGGGGCTGATGAACCCGACATAGAGAAGGAACGCAAGCGTCACGACTGTCGCATATCGGACAAATCCTTTATGCTCTCCTCCCGAAACGATTTCAATACCATCAGAAATCTTACCTGTGAACTTTAGGACACCAACATGAATATCAAGGTTAGGATTCATTTTGAGAATGTCCGAGAACATCTTATCTGCCA
>CAYTXA010000013.1:14772-15593 GCA_964440865.1 uncultured Muribaculaceae bacterium
TTACCCTGAGCTTTCCCATGATGGTGAATTTCTTGGCAAAAATAACTAAATTTGGAAGTCATTACAACTTAGTCACTATAATTAACCAAATAACCATGAAACCAACATTACTTGTACTTGCAGCAGGAATGGGAAGCCGCTACGGCGGACTCAAGCAGATGGACGGTCTGGGCCCGAACGGGGAAACCATCATCGACTACTCCATCCACGATGCGGTAGAATCCGGATTCGGAAAGGTCGTCTACATCGTCAGGGAATATTTCAAGCAGCAGTTTGAGGACACCGTCAAGGCAAAATATGCCCATGTGAAGACTGTCGACGGGGAGCCCCTCCAGTTTGTCTTCGTGACACAGGAGCTGAACAAGATCCCAGCAGGCTACGACATAAACCCGGAGCGCCAGAAACCATGGGGAACAGCCCATGCCGTGCTCATGGCAAAGGACGTGATCCACGAGCCGTTTGCCGTCATCAACGGCGACGACTACTACGGGAAAGAGTCGTTCCATATCCTGGGCGACTGGCTCCGTGCCCACGAAAGCAGCAAGGGAGTGTACTCCATAGTCGGGTTCGAGCTCGACCACACTCTCTCCGAATCCGGCGGAGTTTCGAGGGGAATCTGTTCCTATGACGCTGAGAAACATCTCGGCGACATCGCCGAGCACCTCAACATTGCCAAGGAGGCGGACGGGAAGGTCTACGGCGACAACAGCGTCAACGGCCAGAACCACGTCGAGCTCGACGGCAAGGCGCTCTGCTCCATGAACATGTGGGGATTCACACCCGACTACTTCGAGGAGAGCGAGAAGATTTTCCACACGTTC
>CAYTXA010000013.1:15605-19784 GCA_964440865.1 uncultured Muribaculaceae bacterium
GCCGGAAAGGCAATATGCGACGTGCTCTCCACCCCGTCCCTCTGGTTCGGCGTTACCTATAAGGAGGACAGGCCAGGGGTAGTTGCAAAGTTCCAGGAGCTTGTGGACAAGGGAATCTATCCATCACCTCTATATAAGTAAAAATAATGGCTTTCTTCAGAAGATCCGACAAAGGAAACTACGATCTATGGTCCGGGCACGCATGGTATGTTCCAGGCGTGTCCGGGATGTTCATGATGCTGCTGATGCTGATCGCCGGCGGCCTTCTCGGCAATATAGTGACGGCTGTCATGGTAGCAGCTCTTGGACAGGACCTGGGAATGGAATACGGGATGCTCGTAGCATATCCTGTCATGTTCATTCCCCCGATCATCTACGCCGGGAGCCAGAGCAGCCGCAACATGACATTCGAGACTGGCTATGAGCTGGACAGCAAGAATTTCGCTCCCCTCTCCGGTTGGTTCCTCGCCCTGCTCTGTGCCATAGGAACCATGGCTCTCGCCTTCTGCATGGACGCAGTCAACGAGCAGATGCCCCCGATGCCGGAATGGCTCGAGCAGATGCTCGGTTCCATGACGACGGGCAAGTTCTGGGTCAACTTCCTGTCGGTCAGCATAATGGCTCCTATCTTCGAGGAGTGGCTCGTCAGGGGAATCGTGCTCCGCGGGCTTCTCAACTACAAGAAAAAGGACGGCACCACGATGGCGCCCGCCCTGGCCATCGTCGTCTCCGCCCTCTACTTCGCGGTCATCCACGCCAATCCGTGGCAGGCAGTGCCGGCGTTCGCTCTGGGATGCCTCTTCGGCTATGTATACTGGAAGACCGGATCGCTGAAGCTCACCATGCTGATGCACTTCACGAACAATACCCTCGCCCTCGCCCTCGGCCAGATCGATTCGCTCAGCGAATACGACAACTGGATGGATGTGCTCGGGCCGGCAGCCTATTGGGCGATTTTCGCGGCAGGGATACTGTTCCTCGTATTCTTCTTCATGGAATTCAGGAAGATAACCCTCCCGAGACCGCAGGGCGGATCCACGGAAATTCCGACGGAGGAGACTTCCTTCTAGACCATTTTCTCGATGCCAAGCTCGCGGTGGATAACCGTGACGCGGACATCGAATTTCCTGGCAAGGTGGCCAGCAAGGTGTTCGGCGCAATAGACGGACCTGTGCTGGCCACCGGTGCATCCGAAGCACACCTGCAGGTGCGTGAATTTGCGTTCCATGAACCTCTTGACGTGGGGATCCACGATTCCGTAGACATGCGAGAGGAACTCCGTGACTCCCCCGTCGTCCTCCAGGAAGCGGATGACTTCGGGGTCAGTGCCGTTGAACTGCCTGAAGTAGTCGTACTTTCCGGGGTTGTTGATGGCCCTGCAGTCGAAGACATATCCGCCTCCGTTCCCGGAATTGTCGACCGGGATGCCTTTCTTGTAGGCGAACGAATAGACGCTGACCTGCAGGCGGTTGTCCTCAGCGGCCTCATAGAACTGGGTCATGCCAGTCAGCTTTCCGGCGACTTCCATGAGGTATGGGTACGCCTCGAACGGTTCGCGCACAAGGCGCCGGAGATTGTCGATGGCGTAGGGGACGCTCCCCAGGAAATGGGGCTTTTTCTCGAAATAGCCCCGGAATCCGTAGGCGCCCAGCACCTGCAGCGTCCTGAAAAGCACGAACAGCCGAAGGTTATGGCGGAACTGCGTCTCGTCGATAGCCGGTTCGTATTTCCTCAGAGCCTCGAGATATGTCGCGACAAGGTGGTCCTTCAGGTCCTCAGGGTATCGGGCGCGTGCCTGCCAGACAAAAGACGCCAAGTCGTAATAGACCGGACCCTTCATTCCGCCCTGGAAATCAATGAAATATGGCTCTCCGTCGCTTACCATCACGTTCCGCGCCTGGAAATCCCTGTACATGAAGGTCTCCCCTCCGATGCCGGATAGGTCGCGAGCCATCCTGTCGAAGTCATCCTGGAGGCGTACCTCGTTGAACTCCAGCCCCGTAGCCTTAAGGAAGCAGTACTTGAAGTAGTTGAGGTCGAACATAGCCATCCTCGGGCCGAATTCCCTGTGGGGATAGCAGACGTTCCAGTCCAGTCCGGAAGCTCCCTCATACTGGAAACGCGGGAGCTGGGCAATGGTCTTTTCCAGAAGGGCGACTTCCTCCGGAGAATACTCTCCCTTTTCCCGCCCCGCAGAGACCAGCTTGAAGAGCTGCCCGTCCCCCAGGTCCTGCTGGAGATAGTACATCCCGTCCCCTGAGACAGAGTAGACCTCGGGGACGTTCAGTCCACGGGAGAGGAAATACCGGGCCATGGAAACGAATGCCTCGTTCTCCTTCCTGTCCGTTCCCGCCACTCCGATGGCGGAATTGCCTCCGCCCTCAAGGCGGAAATATCTCCTGTGGCTTCCGGACGAGCCGAGCTCCGTCGTCTTGTCCGGCGCGATGCCGTATTTTCCGAGGAAAAGATTTTCTAGTTGCTCCATGTGTGCAAAGTTAACTATAAGTTAGTTATCTTTGTATGGATATAACCACATACAGTCATGCTTAACCACGCATATTCTTCTGACAAATATCAGTATACGATGGGAAAGTCCTTCCTCCAGACAGGGAGGAAGGACGAAGTAGCCATCTTCAACATGTTCTACAGGGTCGCTCCCGAGAACAACAACTGGGCTGTCGTGAGCGGCACCGAGGAAGTGATCGAGATGGCGCAGATGCTCGGCAAGATGCCGGCGGATTTCTATGAGAAGTTCCTGCCGGGAGATGACTATGCCGAGTTCAGAAAATACCTCTCCACCATGAAGTTCACCGGCGACATCTACGCGATGAGGGAAGGCGAGATCGTGTTCCCGAACCAGCCGGTCATAACCGTAGTTGCCCCGCTGATCGAGGCTCAGGTGCTCGAGACCCCGCTCCTGTGCATCATGAACCACCAGATGGCCGTCGCGACGAAGGCGTCCCGCGTATGCCGCGCCACGAAGCATCCCGTCAGCGAGTTCGGGTCCCGCAGAGCACATGGTCCCTGGGCGGCGATGTACGGAGCGAAGGCGGCAGTGATCGCCGGCTGCGCCAGCACCTCCAACATCCTTACCGGAGTGATGAACGGCGTCGCATCGACCGGCACCATGGCGCACAGCTTCGTGACAAGCTACGGCAGCAGCGTCGAAGGAGAGCACAAGGCATTCTGCGACTACATCAGGACCCACATGGGAGAGAACCTGATCCTGCTGATCGACACGTACGACACCCTGCGCTGCGGCGTCCTCAACGCGATCAGGGCGTTCAGGGAATGCGGCATAGACGATTCATACCCATACGGTTACGGCATCAGGCTCGACAGCGGAGACCTCGCCTACCTGTCGAAGAAGGTACGCAAGATCCTCGACGAGCACGGGCTGACCGGGTGCAAGATCTTCGCCACGAACGGGCTGGACGAATATCTGATCACGGACCTGGAGCTCCAGGGCGCATGCATAGACTCATACGGGGTCGGCGACGCAATCGCGACATCGAAGAATGCCCCGTGCTTCGGCGGAGTCTACAAGCTCGTCCAGATCAACGGCACGCCGGTGCTGAAGCGTTCCGAGGACACCATAAAGCTGATAAACCCCGGATTCCAGATCACATACAGGATCACGAAGAACTACCCCGAACTGGGAGATGTCTTCAAGGCAGACGTCACCTGCATCCGCGGGGACGAAACTGCAAAGAAAATCGAGGCCGGAGAAGAGTTCACGATCTACGACGAGCAGGACCGCTTCAAGCACAAGACGTTCGAGAAGGGTTCGTACACATGGAAAATCCTGCAGGACAAGGTCATATCCGAAGGGAAAGATGTCCACGAGGCCCATACCCTCCCCCAAAAGCAGACCTACTACAAGGAGAATCTGATGCACCTCAGCCCGTCGGAACGTCGCCTCATAAACCCGCACTACTACAAGGCTGACATTTCCGAGGAGCTCCGTGCCCTGAAGATCGGGATTCTCGAAAAACTGAACAAGGAAATAGACAGCTTCAGCATAGACCGATGAGCCTCTGCCTTACTGTACTGCTGAGCCTTCTGCCGCTCCTGTTGCCGGGAGCGGTTCCCTTCTCGCGTTACTCCTCGTTCGACAATCTCGGCGGGAAGACGACGATGATGCAGGTCCGCTCCATCGCCCAGGATTCCGACGGGATG
>CAYTXA010000014.1:0-19297 GCA_964440865.1 uncultured Muribaculaceae bacterium
CGACAGCACGGGCGTCACGATTGACGAGAACGGATCAGGCAAGTTTCTGATCCATAAGGTAGTACGTGTCCAGAATCCAAAGGGTCGTCTTTCCCTGAGGACGCTGAAGTACGACTACGATCCCCTTACTGCGATGGCTTCTTTCCGCAGGGTTACAATCTGGAAGAAGGACGGCAGCCGCGAGGATATCGACACGGACAAAGCCCAATTGGACTATGCCGCCCCGGCAAGGTCGATCTACTGGGGTGCACGCCAGATCATGATAGGGCTCGGAGCTCTCGAGGACGGGGACATCATAGACTATGAGATCGACAAGAAGGGTTTCACCTATGCTCTCCTCGGTGGAGACGAGGACAGGTTCATTCCTCCGATGAGAGGCAATTTCTACGACATTGTCCCATTTTGGGTCGAGAACCCCACGATCTCCAAGATCTACAGCATCGATGCCCCGGCATCCAAGGATGTCCAGTATGAATTCTACCAGGGGACATGCCGCTCCTCCGTCCGCCTGAATGGTGACCGCAGGATGCTGACTTTCGAGGTCGACGATCAGAAGC
The DNA here is from genome assembly GCA_964440865.1 of uncultured Muribaculaceae bacterium. Taxonomy (GTDB): domain Bacteria; phylum Bacteroidota; class Bacteroidia; order Bacteroidales; family UBA932; genus Cryptobacteroides. The sequence goes on from CAYTXA010000014.1 coordinate 558, forward strand.
CGTTCCAGAAGGAACCGAACATGGTCGATCTCTACGATGTGGCCCCGAAACTCATGCTTTCCTCGACAAAGGAGTGGAAGGACAAGTCGCTGTGGTTCTACGGAGTGAACGAGGACTACGGCAGCTTCGACCCGTACACGCCGGCGCAGAAGAAGGTGGACGAGCTGATTCGCGGGAAGAAGACGGACATGGAGAAAATCGCCGTACTGACCCACTGGGTTGCCGACAACATGAGGTATTCGGGAATATCCATGGGCAAGGGAGAAGGCTACACGCTCCACAATACCAAGACGAATTTCACGGACCGGTGCGGAGTCTGCAAGGACAAGGCTGCGCTTCTTATCTCCATGCTCAGGATGGCCGGCTTCGAGGCATATCCTGCCATGACGATGGCGGGCTCCAGGATAGAGAGCATCCCTGCAGACCATTTCAACCATTGCGTTGCCGTAGTGAAGCTTGCAAATGGTACATATATGCCTCTAGACCCGACCTGGGTGCCTTTCAAGAGGGAGCTCTGGTCGAGCGCCGAGCAGCAGCAGAACTATCTTCCGGGCGTCCCGGAAGGCTCAGACCTGTGCCTGACTCCGGTGTCTGCCCCGGAGAACCACTACCTGAAAATCAATGTCGTAGCGAGCCTCTCTCCGGACGGGACGCTCAGCGGCAAGTACATCGTGAAGGCCGAGGGGCAGTCGGACGGAACTGTCCACAGTCCGTTCACAACCGGCTACGTGAGCCAGATCCGGAATGCGCTGGAGACCGAACTCCTGCGTGTCAGCCCGAAGGCTGAGATGACGGCGGCCGACTGCGGGAAGAATCCTTCTGACTATCAGGCTGCTCCGGCAAATTTCACCATAAGCTTCCGCATTCCGGGATATGCCATGAAGGCCTCCGACGGCAGCCTGTTCTACAAGCCTCTCTGCGGACAGCTTTATCCGCGTGTCGAGACATACCGCAGGATAGATACGTCGCTGGAGGCCAGAAAGTATGGGTTCAATGATTCCTGTTCGCGACTCGTGGAGCTTTCCGAGAGCGTGACGCTTCCCTCAGGATATTCCCTGAAAAGCGGCGCATGCAGCATCGAGAAGCCTGGAAATGCAGTAAGTTTCAGCGGCAAGGTCGCCCAGTCGGGAAAGAATGTGCTTGTGGAGCACAGGCTTTCGCTCGGGAAGAGGGTGTACGACGCATCCGACTGGGATGAATTCAGGGAGGCCGTGAATGCCCAGAAGGGGCTTGCGGACGCGACTTTGGTCTTCACAAAATAACGGGGTCTGAACCATGAAAAGAATCATATTTTTATCCATATTTTTCTCGCTCCTTCCTCTTTCTCAGGCCCAGGCCCAGAAGAGCGAAGCTGTCTACAACAAGCTGTCCGAGAGCTATACTCTCAATGCTGACGGAAGTTCGGTATACAATCAAAGGAAAGAGCTGACTCTCAACACGATCCGCTCTTTCGACAGCATGTACGGCGAGACGTTCATCGTCTATGATCCGCAGTGGCAGAGCGTCCAGATCAATGAGGCGTACACGATCCAGGCCGACGGGTCCAAGACCATGACTCCGCCGAATGCCTTCAACGAGGTGCTTCCCTCGTATGCAGCAGATGCTCCTGACCACAACCGGCTCAAGGAGCTGGTAGTGACGCATACGGGCACGGAAATCGGGGCGAAGATAGTGCTTGACTATACTGTCAGGACTAAGGCTGGCTATCCGGCAGCAGGGGAATTCCTGCGTGTGATGGACGACCGCAGCCCTGTCAGCGAGTATTCGGTTTCATACGCTTCTCCTTCGGAGCCATACTATGAGCAGACCGTTGCGGCTGATGTCCGTCCTGTCCGAAATGGCAACAAGCTGACATTCACGTTCCGAAACATTGCTGAGCTTTATCCCGAACCGAACGTCGCGATGTCCGAGGTGCCGTATGTGTATTTTTCCGCAAAGCCTGAGGAAGAGAGAGTTGCCAAGATCATGGACATGATTTCCAGCGTTGCTTCCGACAAGGCAAACCTCAAGGGCGTTGCATCTCCGGACGAATATATCTCGAAGGAGATCGCGCTCAAGGACATTCCGTTCAGCGTCGTTCCAGCTCTGCGTCCTCTTTCCCGGGTGCAGATGACTGCCTATGCGACCCGTGCCGAAAGGGCTGCTCTCAGGATTGCGCTTGACGGAGGGGAGCCTGTGCTTGCTTTCGAGAAGGGGCGTCCTGCAAGCATTCTGACGCTGAAGGATGTGCTGACGGACAAGGATGAGGCTGATGCATGGACCTACAGCATATGGTCTCTCGAGGGCGGAAAGCCGTCGAAGGCTGCTGCTCCGTCGAAGCCCGTGTCGCTCTCCAGCAGCCGCAAGTTCACGGTTTCCTCGGAAAATGCATCCAGGGCTGGGGACTATCTGATGTTCAGCCTTCCTGCTCCGGAGTCAGGTGTTGACACTTGGGGGATTGCCTCGCTAAATTCCATGCGCGTGGAGCCATACCTGGTTCCGTCGGCGGTCGAGGAGGTGGATGTGTATGATGTTTCGTTCCCGGGGCTGAAGGATGTGACGGAGCCTTTCAGCAAGGAGGTTTCGAATTCCGTGGGAGCGGTTTCGATCAAGAGCGAGGTTCTGGAAGGAGGTGCCGGCGTGCGTGTGACACGCTTCATCACTATCCGGAAGCAGGTTGTCCCTGCATCGGAGTATGGCGCTTTTCGTAGCCTCATGAATGCCTGGAACGACCCTGCCCTCCGCACTCTGATCCTTAAGTAATTTTTTGCAGCATTATTGATGGCCCGCCTACCGCGGGCCTTTTTTCCGATCGAGCTCCCATAGCAGGTCTGCCGGCCGGCAGTGGCAGGTGCTCCTGACCGGTCGAGTGATCAGGCGGATACACGCGAAAGAGGACGGCCACAGGGGTCGTCCTCTAGCTGTAGTTTCTGGTTCCGAAACGCTAAACTGCTGTCCTAGAAGCCGGTGTAGGACCAGGGTGTTACGGCATGCATCTCCGCCTTGACAGCGTCGCTGACGGAAAGAGTGTCGATGAAATCCTCGATGGTCTTCTCGTCGATGGCAGCACCAGTCCTTGTCAGAGCCTTGAGGGTCTCGTACGGATTGGGATATCCTTCGCGGCGCAGGATGGTCTGGAGCGCCTCGGCGACGACAGCCCAGTTGCGGCCGAGATCCGCATCGATCGCGGGCTTGTTCAGGATGAGCTTCCCGAGCCCCTTCTTGAGAGATGCCAGAGCAATCATCATGTGGCCGACGGGCACACCCACATTCCTCTGGACAGTCGAGTCGGTGAGGTCACGCTGAAGCCTGGAAATCGGAAGCTTCATGGACAGGAAAGTCAGGACTGCATTTGCCATACCGAGGTTGCCCTCAGCATTCTCGAAGTCGATCGGGTTGACCTTGTGGGGCATTGCCGAAGAACCGACCTCATTCTTGTTGACTTTCTGGTGGAAATATTCGATCGAGATGTATGTCCATATGTCGCGGCACAGGTCGATCAGGATTGTGTTGATCCTCCTCATGCAGTCGAAGATGGCAGCCAGGTTGTCGTAGTGCTCGATCTGCGTGGTGGGGAAGGAACGGCGAAGGCCAAGCGAAGCGACGAACTTGTCGGCGAATGCGGGCCAGTCGATCTCCGGATATGCAATCTTATGGGCATTCATGTTCCCCGTAGCGCCGCCGAACTTTGCCGGATAGCTCATGGAGTCCAGCTGGCGGATCTGCTCCTCAAGCCTTGCCACGAAAACCATCAGTTCCTTCCCGAGACGGGTCGGAGTGGCAGGCTGGCCGTGGGTACGGGCAAGCATGGAAACATCTTTCCATTCCTCGGCATATCCCCTGAGTATGCCGACAACCTCCTCAAGGGCAGGACGGTAGACATCCTTGACCGCACCGAGCAGCATCAGCGGCTGGGCAGTGTTGTTGATGTCCTGGGACGTGAGGCCGAAATGGATGAAATCCACGTAGTCTCCAAGACCCATTCCCTTGAACTTGTCCTTGAGATAGTACTCGACCGCCTTGACATCATGGTTGGTCACTTTCTCTATGTCCTTGACTTTCTGCGCCTCAGAAGGAGTGAGATCCCTGTAGATGCTCCGGAGAACCTCCTCGTCAAGCTTTGCTCCTGAAAGCTGCGGAAGAGGAATGTGGCACAGGGCGATGAAGTATTCTACTTCGACACGCACCCTCTGGCGGATCAGGGCGAATTCGCTGAAATACCCGCTGAGGGATTCGGTCTTGGAATGGTAGCGTCCGTCGATGGGGGACACTGCTGTCAGTGGTGAAAAATCCATGGTTTATCAATTATTGGTCTCCAAATTTAGGCATTCCGGAGGAATATATTCTCATGCCCTAAAATTATTTCGATTTTATTTCGGAGGGACTGGATTTGTTGCGAAAAAAATCATACTTTCGTGAATCAAAAACACTTCTGACGACCAATGTTAGCAATTACCAGCACCGATTTCCACTTTCCCGGTCTGAAAGGAAAGTATGTCGGCAAGGTTCGTGACGTGTATGATATCAACGACGATATCCTTGCCATGGTGGTTACAGACAGGATTTCCGCATTCGACGTAGTCCTTCCCGCGGGAATTCCTTACAAAGGGCAGATTCTCAACACTATTGCAGCAAAGTTCCTCGATGCCACTGCGGACATCATCCCCAACTGGAAGATCTCCGTTCCGGACCCGATGGTAACTCTCGGCTACAAGTGCAAGCCTTTCAAGATCGAGATGGTCATCCGCGGCTATCTGACCGGCCATGCATGGAGAGTCTACAAGGCAGGCGGGAGAAGCCTCTGCGGAAACGTCCTTCCCGAAGGAATGAGGGAGAACGACAAGTTCCCGGAGCCCATCATCACCCCGACCAGCAAGGCTGCCGTAGGTCACGACGAGGACATCTCTCCCGAAGAGATCATAAAGCTCGGGCTTGCTACCAGAGAGCAGTATGAGCAGCTCGAAAGCTACACCAGGGCAATCTACAAGAGAGGCTGCGAGATCGCATCCAAGAGGGGTCTGATCCTCGTGGACACGAAGTACGAGTTCGGACTGAGGGACGGCAAGTTCATGCTCATGGACGAGGTCCACACTCCGGATTCATCCCGCTACTTCTACGCCGACGGCTACGAGGAGCGTCAGGAGAAGGGCGAGCATCAGAAGCAGCTCTCGAAGGAATTCGTACGCGAATGGCTCATGGCCAACGGATTCCAGGGACAGGCAGGACAGAAGGTGCCCGAGATGACTCCGAAGGTCGTCAACGACATCACCGACCGCTACGTCGAACTCTACGAACACATCACGGCTGAGAAGTTTGCCCGCAAACCCTACACCGTGGAATCTGTCGAGGCAGACGTAACGAAGGCCCTTGCCCAGCTATGACAAGACTAGGAATCTTCGTTTCCGGAAACGGTACAAACTGTGAAAGCTTAATCCGCCACTTCGCCGGCTCGCCCGACGTAGTGACGGCTTTGGTGCTTAGCAACAGGCCTGATGCATACGCACTTGTACGCGCACGCAACCATGGAGTCCCGACTGAGATTGTCCCGAGGAAGGACTTCCTCAATCCGGACATCCTGATGCCGCTTCTTCGGAAATATAAGATCGATTTCATCGTGCTCGCGGGATTCCTGGTCGTAGTGCCGGATTTCCTGATCGATGCATATCCCGGAAAAATCATCAACCTGCACCCGGCGCTTCTTCCGAAATTCGGAGGGAAGGGCATGTACGGGCATCATGTCCATGAAGCCGTCAAGGCGGCAGGGGAGAGAGAGACCGGAATGACAGTCCACTACGTAAGCTCCGAAGTGGACGGGGGAAAGATCATCGCGCAGTTCAGCACGCCGATTTCCCCGGAGGATACTCCCGAAGACGTTGCCGCAAAGGAGCATGTCCTCGAGATGGAGCATTTCGCACAGGTCGTCGACGACCTGCTTCACGGAAAAATAAAATAGACAAACCAAAATGAAAGTCAGCATTATCATGGGGTCTACGAGCGACCTCGAAGTTATGTCGGGAGCTCAGCAGATGCTTGAACAGTTCGGTGTAGAATTCGAGAAGAAGGTCATCAGCGCCCATCGTACCCTCGCTCTCATGATCGATTACGTCAAGGGAGCCCGTGACCGCGGAGTCGGCGTCATCATCGCCGGAGCTGGCGGAGCGGCACATCTTGCAGGTGTTGCCGCCGGCATCACCACTCTTCCCGTCGTTGCAGTCCCGATCCAGACAAAGGCACTCGGCGGACTTGACTCTCTCCTTTCCGAGGTCCAGATGCCTACCGGCATCCCGGTAGCCACCGTCGCAATCAACGGCGCCAAGAACGCTGCGATCCTTGCGGTCGAGATCCTCGCGCTGAACGACCCTGCGCTGACCCAGAAGCTTGCCGACTACAGGAAGGCACAGGCAGACAAGATAGCTAACACCGTCATCTAGTTATATTTATGACAGCCCATCGCGTTTTCGTAGAGAAGAGGCCCGGATTCCGGGCAGAGGCGGAAGGACTGAGGAGGGAGCTGAACGAGAATCTCCAGCTCAGCCTGAGGTCGCTTCGTCTATTGAATGTATATGACCTGTTCGGATTCACCGGCGAACTCCTCGAGAAGACCCGCTACGGCGTCTTCGGAGAGAAGGTCACCGATCTCGTGACAGACTCGTTCGATGCAGGGAAGGCCAAGACCCTTGCGATAGAATATCTCCCCGGCCAGTTCGACCAGAGGGCTGCGTCCGCAGAGGACTGCGTCCGTCTGGTGGACCCGAAGGCAGACATCCGCATAAAGAGCTCCCGTCTGCTTGTCTTCGACGAAGACCTCACGGACGAAGGACTTGCGGCGATCCGCCACTACATGATCAATGCAGTGGAGTCCGGGGAGAAAGACCTCAAGGTCCTCTCCATCAATGAAGACGCATCCGTCAAGACTCCGCTCGTGCTCAGCGGATTCCTCTCCATGGACGGCGACGAGAAGGCCAAGCAGGCCTTCTGCGACAAGATGGGCCTTGCCATGAACACGGCCGACCTCCAGACTATAATAGACTATTTCAAGGGCGAAGGCCGTATCCCCACCGAGACGGAACTCCGCATCCTCGATACCTACTGGAGCGACCACTGCCGTCACACCACCTTCAGCACGATCCTCGGCGACATCAAGGTCGAGGACGGGTTCCTCAAGGACGAAATCGAAGGCACCCTGCGCCTCTACCTGAAGATGAGTAAAGAGCTCGGCAGGGAACAGAAGAGCATGACGCTCATGGACATAGCAACCATCGGAGCGAAATATCTCCGTTCGAAGGGACTTCTCGACGACATGGAAGTAAGCGAGGAGAACAACGCCTGCAGCATCTTTGTCGATGCCACCGTGGACGGGAAACCCGAGCGCTGGCTGCTCATGTTCAAGAACGAAACCCATAACCACCCGACGGAGATCGAGCCGTTCGGAGGCGCTGCCACATGCCTTGGCGGTGCCATCCGTGACCCGCTTTCCGGACGTTCCTACGTCTACCAGGCCATGAGGGTAACCGGCGCCGGAAACGTGTGGAAGCCTGTCAAGGACACCCTTCCCGGAAAGCTTCCCCAGAGGGTCATCTCCCGAAAGGCTGCCCAGGGCTATTCCAGCTATGGCAACCAGATCGGCCTCGCGACGGGCCTCGTACATGAGATCATAGACGAAGGATACACTGCCAAGAGGATGGAAATCGGCGCAGTGGCAGGAGCTGTCAAGGCTTCCGCGGTACGCCGTGAGAGCCCCGTCCCCGGAGACGTCGTGCTGATGCTCGGCGGACGCACCGGAAGGGACGGAATCGGAGGCGCGACAGGATCTTCCAAGGAGCATGACGAGAAGTCTCTCGACACATGCGGAAGCGAGGTCCAGAAAGGAAATCCCGCAGAAGAGCGCAAGCTCCAGAGGCTCTTCCGCCGTCCTGAAGCTGTCCGTCTCATCAAGAAATCCAACGACTTCGGAGAAGGCGGAGTGAGCGTTGCCATCGGAGAGCTCGCCGACGGACTGGACATCTACCTCGACCGCGTCCCGGTAAAATACAGTGGTCTGAACTGCACTGAGCTGGCTATCAGCGAGTCGCAGGAGAGAATGGCCGTAGTGGTAGACCCTAAGGACGAGAAAGAGTTCATGGAACTCTGCCATGAGGAGAACGTGGAAGTGACCCATGTCGCGGACGTTACCGACAGGGCCCGCATGAGAATGTTCTACAAGGGCGAGGCCGTCGTGGACATCGCCCGCAGCTTCATAGACACCGCCGGAGCACGTCGCCACACTGACGCCACAATTGCAGAACCTGTTGACTGCGACCCGTTTGCAGCCCCCAAGGAGAAAGGTTCAGCTGCTGAACGGCTGAAGAAGCTGATGTCTCGTCCAGACGTCATGAGCGAGCAGGGACTTGGCGAAATGTTCGACTCCACGGTCGGCCGTTCCAACGTGCTGATGCCCTATGGAGGCGCTGAACAGAAGACCGCGCCCCAGGTTTCCGTCTACAAGTTCCCGACCGACGGGTACACCGACACCGCAAGCCTCATGTCCTGGGGCTATGATCCGAAACTTTCCGAATGGAGCCCGTACCATGGAGCTGCATACGCGGTCGTGGAGGCTGTGGCAAAGGCAGTTGCGGCAGGTGCCGACTGGAAAGGAATGCGTTTCTCCTACCAGGAATATTTCGAGAGGATGACCTCCGACCCGAAGGTCTGGGGCAAGCCGCTTTCCGCTCTTCTCGGAGCGCTGAAGATGCAGGATTCCCTCGGACTACCCTCAATCGGAGGCAAGGATTCCATGAGCGGGACCTTAGAGGACAGGCTCATGGTTCCCCCGACACTCGTTGCGTTCGGTGTCGCCGTCGTCGATGCCGGCAAGGTGATTTCTCCTGAGCTGAAGAAGGCAGGGGACAAGATCCTGCTGTTCCGCCACACTCCGACCTCCGACAGGATGCCTGACACAGAGGCACTGAAGAAAATCTGGGAAAAAATCCATGAAGGTATACTTTCCGGAAACATCGTAGCAGCCTATGCTCCTGCAAGGAGCGGAGCAGCAGCAGCCATCGCCAAGATGGCATTCGGAAACGCCCTCGGCGCATGCATAAAGGCCGACGAGGACACCCTCTTCGGCGGAGCTCAGGGCTCTGTTATCGTAGAGGCTGCTTCCGAGATCGAAGGAGCTGAAGTACTGGGCGAGGTGGCATCAGACAAGAAGCTTACTGTCAATGGAGAAAGCGTTTTCCTCGAAGCCCTTCTGAAGGCAAACGAGGAGCCGTTCTCCAAGATCTACGCCCTGACCCACAAGGCATCCACTGACAAGATCTATCCTGATGGCTACAAACCTGTTGCCGCTGAAGGAGTGGCACTGGAAAGGCGGCAAGGAGGAGCATCCGCTCGTCTACTTGCCTGTATTCCCAGGCACAAACTGCGACTACGATATGGCAAAGGCTTTCCGCACGGCAGGCGCGAGGACACGTTTCGGCGTATTCCGCAACCTCACCGAGCAGGACATCTTCGATTCCATCAGGGAGATGAAGAAGAACATATCCGAGTGCCACATCCTCGCGTTCAGCGGCGGATTCTCCTCCGGCGACGAACCGGACGGCAGCGGAAAGTTCATAGCCAATGTCATCTGCAATCCTGAGATTTCCGAGGAAATCCAGAAGCTCATTGACCGTGGCGGACTCATCATCGGAATATGCAACGGATTCCAGGCCCTCGTGAAGTCCGGCCTTCTGCCCTACGGCAAGGCTGGCAGCGTGACCGTGGATTCCCCGACCCTCTTCCGCAACGACATCGGAAGACATATCTCGAGAATGGCGAAAGTCCGCGTTGCTTCGGTTGCATCTCCATGGCTCTCCAGCTTCAAGACAGGGGAGTGCCAGACAATCGCCTGCAGCCACGGCGAAGGAAAGTTCGTGGTGGGCGAGGAGCTTGCCAGGAAGCTTTTCGAGAACGGTCAGGTGGCATTCCAGTATGCCGATCACATTACAGGAGAGCCTACTATGGTTTCTCCTGACAACCCCAATGGCTCATGCTACGCCATCGAGGGCATCATCAGTCCCGACGGGCAGATTTTCGGAGAAATGGGACATCCCGAAAGGTGGGAGCACAACCTTCTCCGGAACATCCCCGAGGAACTAAACCAGCCGATTTTCGAAAATGCGGTCAAGTATTTCAGAGGGTGAAATCCATGAGGAATGCGGCGTGTTCGGGGTCTACAATGTCCCGAACGCTGCCGAATATTCCTACTATGCGCTCCATTCTCTACAGCACAGGGGACAGGAGGGCTGCGGCATAGTCTGCGTCGGAGACGACGGAGTCCTGAGGCGCGTCAAAGGTCAGGGGCTCGTCCGCGAAATCTTCGACAAGGATAAGCTCGCGTCCCTTCCAGGACGCATGGCTATCGGCCATGTGCGCTACTCCACGGAGGGAGGCGGCGGAATAGAGAATGTCCAGCCTTTCATGTTCCGCCACAAGAGCGGGGACTTCGCGATGGCCCACAACGGGAACATCGTGAATTCCAGGCAGTTGCGCGACATGCTGGAAGACAGCGGAAGCATATTCCAGTCCACGTCGGACTCCGAAATTCTTGCCCATCTGATCAAGAAGGCTCCCCACAAGGTGGACGAGCCGAGAATATTCCAGATCGTCGAAGCTCTCCGGCAGATGGACGGCGCATTCGCCTTCCTCATCATGACCAAGAACCGCATCTATGCCGCCCGTGACCGCTACGGACTTCGTCCGCTGTCCCTCGGCAGGATCGGCGACGGAGGGTGGGTCGTAGCAAGCGAAACGTGCGCTTTCGAGTCCATCGGAGCGGAATTCGTGCGGGACATCGAGCCCGGCGAGATCGTGACCATAGACCACAACGGCATCCGCACCCGTTTCTACGACGAGGACAGGAAGCATTTCATGTGCGCGATGGAATACATCTATTTCGCGCGTCCAGACAGCGACATCGAAGGGATAAACGTCCATGCGATGCGGAAGAAGAGCGGCCGGATCCTCTGGCACGAGGCTCCATGCGACGCGGATATCGTAGTCGGTGTTCCGGACTCAAGCCTCAGTGCAGCAATGGGATATGCCGAGGAATCGGGAATCCCTTACGAGATGGGACTGATAAAGAGCAAGTACAGCGGGAGAACGTTCATCGAGCCTTCCCAGGAACTGCGTGAGCAGGGCGTGAAGATGAAACTTTCCGTCATCAGGAGCATCGTAAGCGGCAAGAAGGTCGTCCTGATCGACGACTCGATCGTGCGCGGAACGACCAGCAGGCGCATCGTCAAGATGCTGCGCGACGGGGGAGCGACAAGGGTGGACGTCCGCATCGCCAGCCCGAAAATCACGTCCCCATGCTTCTACGGAGTCGACATGGCAACGTTCGACGAGCTGATCGGACATGGCAGGACGGTAGACGAAGTCTGCGAGGCAATCGGAGCGGATTCGCTGGCGTATCTTTCCGAAGAGGCATTGCTCAAGGCAGGCGGAAGGAATTCCCTCTGCTTCGCGTGCTTCACGGGCAAGTATCCTACGCCGCTCTACAGCAGGCTCGAGGATGTCAACTCAGAGGGGAAATTTTAACAAGACAATACAAAGCAGATCATGGCAATAGATTACGAAAAAGCAGGCGTAAGCCTCGAATCCGGTTACGAAGTCGTACGCAGGATCAAGAAGCATGTGGCTTCCACGGTAAGGCCCGGTTCCATGGGCAATATCGGTTCCTTCGGCGGAATGTTCGACCTTGCATCCCTCGGCTACAAGGAGCCTGTCCTTGTGAGCGGTACGGACGGCGTCGGCACGAAACTGAAGATCGCCTTTGCGATGGACAAGCATGACACAATCGGCATCGATGCTGTCGCCATGTGCGTCAACGACGTGCTCGCCCAGGGCGCGGAACCCCTTTTCTTCCTTGACTATGTAGCTCAGGGAAAGACCCGTCCCGAGGTTGTCGAGGCTATCGTCGCAGGAGTGGCAGAGGGATGCCGTCAGGCTGGATGCGCCCTCGTAGGCGGAGAGACTGCCGAAATGCCCGGCATGTATGAGGACGGAGAATACGACATCGCCGGCTTCACTACCGGTGTTGTCGAGAAGTCTCGCCTCATAGATGACACGAAAGTGAAGGTCGGAGACGTCCTCGTAGGAATCGCATCGACCGGAATCCATTCCAACGGATTCAGCCTCGTGCGCAAGATCTTCGCGGACTCGAAACTCGACCTCAACAAGGTCTACCCCGAGCTCGGGAGCAATGATCCGCTCGGACTTGTAGCCCTCACCCCGACCAGAATCTATGTCCGTCAGGTACTTGACGTCATTCGCCAGTGCGATGTCCACGGAGTCGCCCACATCACCGGCGGCGGATTCGACGAGAACATCCCGCGTATCCTGACAGAAGGCGAGGGAATCGAAGTCAAGGAAGGCACATGGACAATCCTCCCGATTTTCCGTTTTCTCGAGAAGTACGGCAAGATCGACCACAGGGAGATGTTCAACATCTTCAACATGGGTATAGGAATGGTCCTCGCTCTGGACGAGAGCGAGGCCGACAAGGCAATCGACATTCTCGCCTCCCACGGCGACAAGGCCACTGTCATCGGCCGCGTAGTCGAGGGCAAGGGCGTCAAGATTATATAGAAAAACAGCTTAACAATCTAATAACAAGCAACATATGAGAGCACTTATCAGTGTCAGCGACAAGACCGGCGTTTTGGAGTTCGCCAAGGCGCTTTCCGACATGGGATGGGAAATCATCTCCACGAGCGGAACCATGAAAATACTCAAGGAGGGCGGTGTTCCCGTTACTCCGGTCAGCGAAGTCACGGGTTTCCCGGAAATCTGCGACGGCAGGGTCAAGACCCTCCATCCGAAGATCCATGGAGCACTCCTCGCAAGGAGGGACATCCCGGAGCACATGAAGGAGCTGAAGGACAATGGGATCGAGACCATCGACCTTGTCTGCGTAAACCTCTACCCGTTCCGTGAGACCATCGCAAAGCCCGACGTGACCATGGAAGATGCGGTCGAGCATATCGACATCGGCGGTCCGTCCATGCTCCGCAGCGCGGCCAAGAACTGGGCTTCCGTCACTGTTGTAGTTAATCCTGCCGACTACGGCAAGGTTCTCGATGAGATCAAGGCCAACGGCAACACCACGAAGCAGACCCGTCTCGAGCTTTCCGCGAAGGCTTATACCCATACTGCTGAGTATGACATTGCAATCGCTACCTACATGCGTGCGCAGGCTGGTCTCGACGAGAGGCTCTTCATGGAGTTCGAGCCGAAGCAGGAGCTCCGCTACGGCGAGAATCCCCACCAGAGTGCGAAGTTCTACAAGACTCTGAATTCGGTTCCATATTCCCTCGCTACTGCAGAGCAGCTCAACGGAAAGGAGCTATCCTACAACAATATCCAGGATGCCAACGCTGCCCTGAACGTTGTCCGTGACTTCCCGGATGTTCCGTTCGCCGTCGGCATGAAGCACATGAATCCCTGCGGAAGCGGCACCGGAAAGGATGTCGTAGAAGCATGGAAGAAGGTATATGAAGGCGACAAGACCTCCATCTTCGGCGGCATCGTTGCATTCAACCGTGAGGTCAACCTCGAGGTTGCACAGCTCCTGAAGCCCATCTTCCTCGAAATTGTCATGGCTCCTTCGTTCGCTCCCGATGCTCTTGAGCTTCTGAGGACCAAGAAGAATCTCCGCGTACTCAAGGTCAACATGGACAACACCGTAAAGCAGCAGCATTCCTTCGTTTCCGTCAACGGCGGCCTTCTGCTCCAGGACCAGGATCTCGGAATTGTTCCGGTATCCGCTGACCAGTGCGTAACCGAGACCAAGCCTACCGAAAAGCAGATCAAGGATCTCGAGTTCGTATGGAAGATCGTAAAGCACGTGAAGTCCAACTCAATCGTTGTCGGCGTCGACGGCATGACCTATGGCGTAGGTGCCGGCCAGATGAACCGCGTAGGCTCTGCTGAGATCGCCCTCAAGGAGGCTGAGGCTACGCTCCGCGAGGAGGGCAAGGACATCAGGGAGGCAGGGCTCGTACTTGCTTCCGATGCATTCTTCCCCTTCGACGACTGTGTAACCCTCGCCAACAAGTACGGCATCAAGGCTATCGTACAGCCCGGCGGATCCATCCGCGACGAGGATTCCATCAAGAAATGCAATGAGTTCGGCATCTCTATGATGTTCACCCACGAGCGCCACTTCAAACATTAGAGGCATGGGTCTGGTCTACAGGAAACCCCAGTACGTCCCGGGCGGCGGAACTGTGGATTTCGGCAAAGTTGATATCGCAAAGGTCCTTGTCGTCGGAAGCGGCGGCAGGGAACATGCGATTGTGGATGCGCTGTCCCGCTCCATGCAGGTCGAGAAGATCTGGTGCGCTCCCGGCAATGCAGGAATTGCCGCACAGGCCGAGTGCGTCCCGATTTCCGTCAACGACACTCCTGCTCTGCTTAAGTTCGCTGAGGAGAACCACGTCGACCTGACCGTGGTTGGCCCCGAAGTGCCTCTGGCAGGCGGAATTGTCGATGCTTTCACGCTGGCAGGAAGGCGCATCTTCGGCCCATCGAAGGCTGCGGCGGAGATAGAGTCCAGCAAGGATTTCGCCAAGCATATCATGACGAAATATGGCGTCCCGACGGCTGCATACAAGACTTTCACGGACTACAATGAGGCTCTTGCCTATGTCAAGGCGGGATCTTTCCCTGTAGTGCTGAAGTATGACGGTCTTGCAGCAGGGAAGGGCGTCACGATTCCCCAGAACCTCGAGCAGGCAGAGCATGATCTGAGGGACATGCTGCTTGACGACAAGTTCGGAGAGGGCAAGGTCGTGATCGAGGAGTTCCTCACCGGCCCCGAGTTCAGCCTCATGGCTCTCGTTGACGGAGAGAATGTCTATCCGCTTGCCCTTGCCCAGGACCATAAGCGTGCGTACGAGGGCGACAGGGGCCCGAATACCGGCGGAATGGGCGCATACACTCCGCTCCCAATGATCTCTCAGGAGGACATGGACTGGGCTGTGGAGCATATAATGAAGCCTACGGCCAAGGGCATGGTGGAGGAGGGGATTCCCTTCAAGGGCGTGCTCTACGGCGGTCTCATGAAGACTCCTACAGGCATAAAGGTCATAGAGTTCAACTGCCGTTTCGGTGATCCCGAGACGGAGGTTGTGCTTCCTGTTCTCGAATCCGATTTCTATTCCATGGCCTGCGCTGTTGCCGATGGCACGCCGATGCCTCCGATAAAGTGGTCTGGCAAGGCTGCTCTGGGCTATGTGCTTGCTTCGAAGGGTTATCCCGGTTCGTATGAGAAGGGGTTCCCTATCGAAGGGCTGGACGATGCTGCGGAGGATCCTGACGCGAGGATCTTCCATATGGGTACGAAATTCGACGGGGACAAGGTTGTGACTGCCGGCGGGCGTGTGCTCATGGTTGTCGGCATGGGGAAGGATCTCGCGGAGGCCAGGGCTAAGGCTCAGGCTGCTGTCGCCAAGATCCATTGCGACAATCTGTTCTTCCGCAAGGACATTGGTCATCAGGCCTTTGACTAACCTGATTCTCGTTGCGCTATAGCTGCATTCAGAGTGCGTTGCGATGACAGGTCTGCGTAGGCGGGGCGTTGCCCGCCAAACCCATGGCCGCCCTCGGCCGTGCCAGAGGGAGGGGCCCGCGAGGCCGAAGGCCGAGTGGGAAGGGCGAGCGAAGCGAGGGTTTGGCGGACAATGACCCCGCCGCAGCGGCAGACAAGAAAAAGCCCGGCAGAAATTATCTGTCGGGCTTTGTAGTATCTGCTAATGGTCAAGGGCGTTATCCGATGAAGCTGCGGATGAGGGAGGTGGCGGGTATTTCCTTGTCGGAAACAGGGACGAAATAGTGCAGGAAACGCATGAGGCGGTGGGCATCATCGTACTCCCGGCAGTTCTTCGGCACCAGCTCGAGAATCCTCTCCGCATGGCTCCTCAGCACGGCAAACTCCACGAGATATGTCGAGTTGAAGATTGCATCGGCAGTCTCCTGATAGGGATAGATCCACTTTGCCTCGCTCCTGCGCACATTCGGCCAGTTGGCGATGGTCTCCTTCGGGGAGAACGCGCCCTTGTTGTAGTCACGCACGATGCGCCTCAGAAGGCGGTTGTCGCTTGTCGGAATGCAGTTGTGGTCATCGAGGGAAATGCTCGTCACGGCATTGATGAAAATGCGGAACTTGACCCTTTCCGGGATACGGTCCGTGAGCATCGGATTGAGAGCATGGATACCTTCTACCAGTAGAATAGTCCTCGGTCCAAGCTTCAACTTCTTCCCCTTGTATTCCCTTTCACCGGTAACGAAATTGAACTCAGGCACTTCGATCTCTTCCCCGCCGAGAAGCTGCAGCATGTCGGCCTGAAGCTTGTCATGGTCCACGGTGTCGAAGTTGTCGAAGTCATACGACCCGTCCGGAAGCTTCGGAGTCTCGACCCTGTCCACGAAATAGTCATCAGTGGAGAAAGACTGAGGATAGAGCCCGCAAGCCATAAGCTGTATGCTGAGACGATGGCAGAACGTGCTCTTGCCGCTGCTTGACGGGCCGGCGATCAGCACGACGCTGACCCCGTCCTTCCCATGGCGGCGGTCGATCTCCTCCGCAATCTGCACGATCTTCTTCTCCTGCAGCGCTTCGGCGACCTGGATCAGATTCTGGGCCCCGCCATTGAGGCACGACCGGTTGACATCTCCCACATTGTCCAGATCCATGATACTGTTCCACTTGATTGCCTCAGAGAAGACATCAAACGTCTTCGGCTGCGGGAACAGCGGGGCAAGCTCGCCAGGGTTGTGCCTGTCCGGCACTCTCAGGAGAATGCCCCCATGGAACGGAACAACGCCCCACACCTTGAGGTAGCCGGTGCTCGGAACGAGCGCATCATAGTAATAGTCAGCAGTATCCTCAAGAGAGTAGTATGTCGTGTAGACGTCGTCGATAGTCTCCAGAAGCTTCACCTTGTCCTCCTGTCCGAGTTTGCGGAACAGGGCAATTGCCTCTTCCGTGCGCACCTCATTGCGGCGGAACTGGATATCCGACTCCACAATCTCCTTCATCCTGGACTCGATCCGCGAGATGTCTTCCATGGACAGATCCGTGCCGTCATGCTTGTCGACGATACAGAAATATCCCTTCGAGATGGGCCTCTTCAGCTGCACCTTGCTGCCCGGGAACACATCTCCCACAGCCTTGCACAGCAGGAAACACAGCGAACGGCAATAGATATTGCGTCCGATGTAGGACGTGTAGTCCAGGAACTCGACATCACGGTTGTTGAAAATGCGGAATTTCAGCCCCTGGGCGACATTGTTCACCCTGGCGGCCAATATCTCATAAGGACGCGGGAAATCGAAATGCGGCAGCAAGGAAAGCAGTGTGGAGCCTTCCTTGCAGCTGCAATAGGAATCAGTATTCCGGCAATAGACGCGAAGCATCTGGGAAAAGAGATTATTCAGCCCTGTAGGCGTCGAGCATGTCGGGGGAGAACTTCATGACGAAATCATGGTGCCCTACGACAGTCTCCTCGGCACCTCTCACATACACATTCGCGCTGCGGGCGAAGAGCTCCTCGCTGCGGGTTGCATCGTCCAGAAGAAGGAGAGACATCAGGATCACGCCTGTCATCTCATAGAGACGCCTTCCGAGGAAGTCGTGCTCCTCCTGGGAACCATCGTTCTTCACCTTCTCGACAGCCTCGGTGTAGAGCCCGGCCATCTTTGCGACCTTGTCCTGGAGAGGCTTCAGGCTATCAGCCACAGTGTGCCCGAGCATGTCCTGCATGATCTTGAGGTACGTGCCGTTGGTGATGTAGCGGATAGCTGCGACTACCTGGAGCTGGGTTGTACCCTCGTAGATCGACAGGATCCTGGCATCACGGTAGAGCCGCTGGCTCTTGTATTCCATGATGAAACCGGAACCGCCATGGATCTGGATCGCATCGTAGGTATTCTGGTTCGCATACTCGCTGGACATTCCTTTCGCAATGGGAGTGAACGCGTCGGCAAGACGGCTGTACTCCTTCATCTCTGCACGCTCCTCAGGAGTGAGCTTGCGCTCGCGGGAAATGTCGGTCAGCGTCTTGTAGATGTCGACATAACGGGATGTGGTGTAGAGGACAGCCCTGTTGGCATCGATCTTCGCCTTCATCCTCGCAAGCATGTCATACACAGCGGGGAAAACGATGATCTTCTTTCCATACTGGGCACGCTCGCGGGCATATGCAAGTCCCTCATTGTAGGCAGCCTGGCTTACACCGACACTCTGGGATGCGATTCCCAGACGGGCACCGTTCATCAGGGCCATCACATACTTGATCAGTCCGAGGCGGGTCTCGCCGCAGAGCTCAGCCTTCGCATTCTTGAACACGAGTTCGCAGGTCGGAGAGCCATGGATACCAAGCTTGTTCTCGATGTGGCGTACGGTCACGCCGCCGCTGCGCTTGTCATAGATGAACATGGAAAGTCCGCGTCCGTCGCGTGTGCCGTCCTCGCTGCGGGCAAGTACCAGGTGGATGTCAGAGTCGCCGTTCGTGATGAACCTCTTGACTCCGTTGAGATACCACTGTCCTTCCTTCTCGTTGTAGGTCGCTTTCAGCATTACCCTCTGGAGGTCGCTTCCGGCATCAGGCTCTGTGAGGTCCATGCTCATGGTCTCTCCGGCGCAGACACGCGGAATGTACTTCGCCCTCTGCTCCTCGCTCCCGAACTCGTAGAGAGTCGAGATGCAGTCCTGCAGGCTCCATACGTTCTGGAATGAC
>CAYTXA010000015.1:0-19247 GCA_964440865.1 uncultured Muribaculaceae bacterium
GTCGAACAACCGATGGAGGTGAAGTTTATTTAAGGATATTCAATGGGAAATATTTTAGTATCGCTGGTAGTTCTTGCCGTAGCAGTGATCTTCCAGATAATTGCTTTCAACAGAACACAATGCTTAAGGACAATACTCAAACAAATCTTTCCGGAGAGACCAGAAGAAGATCTCTTCGCTGAGCCTGATGAGACGAATGCCACCGTCCAGATAACTTACGCCAATGAGAAAAAGAAGAGCAAGATCTTCCAGAGTATCGTAAATGCCATCAACAATTATCTGGCAAAGAATCAGGGTGCGACTGACTATTCCACGCTGAAGGACATCACGGACCGGCAGTGCGATGCGCTTGAGGCTCAGATTGATGCAACGGCTCCTGTGCCGATCTATATCGGTCTTTGCGGTACGCTTATCGGTATCGTCCTCGGTGTCGGAATCCTGGGTTATGGCGGAGGTATCGAGTCTCTGCTTGGCGCTCCGGCCGTCACTGAGCAGGTTATTTCCGTGGAAAGCAAGTCCGAACTGCCCGCCACGGCAAAACTGGATACCGGACAAAAGGCCGTAGTCAAGTCTACCGGCAACACATACGTGCTTTCGGAGCAGGGGAAATGGGAACACTACAAGGATGCCGGAGCAAATGGTATTCGCGACCTGCTGCGCGGCGTGGCCATTGCCATGCTCACCACTTTCATCGGCGTTCTCCTGACCATCATCGGTTCCTTCTCCTACAGGGATTCCACAGAGAATAACGAGCGCAAGAAGAACAAGTTCCTGAACTGGATGCAGGGAGAGCTGCTGCCGCAGATGAAGCACAATATGGCCAGCACCCTGGTCATCCTGCAGAAGAATCTGTCAAAGTTCAATAGAGACTTCGCAACGAACTCCCAGAATCTCAACAAGATATTTGAGAACATCAATACGACCTACAAGGAGAATGCAACCCTTCTGGAGGCCGTGCAGAAGCTTGATGTGGACGGCATGGCCCAGGCCAATATCCGTGTCCTTCGGGAGTTGCAGGCATGCACAGACCAGATTAACGACCTGCATACTTTCCTGCAGCAGTCCAACAAGTATGTCGCCCAGGTTGAATCTCTCAATTCTAACCTGAGTGACCATCTTGACAGGACCAGGCTCATCGAGAATCTTGGTGAATTCTTCAAGAGCGAAGTGGAGCAGATCCAACTGCGCAAGGAAGTGATTTCCAAGGCTGTCGGCGATATTGACCTTGAGGTTCAGAAGTCCCTTGAGGGCCTGTCCAAGCATACCTGCCAGCAATACGAAGAGCTCACGGATGCCACTTCCAAGCAGCATTTGGAATTCATGAAGGCCATCGACGCCCAGCAGGAGGCGCTCAACAAGAAGTTGGAAGAGACTTCCCAGATTATCGAAGAGCTCAAGAATCTGGTGGATGTCAAGGAAAGCATGAACAAAGTTGCAGATGCCACTGCTGCCCAAAGCGACAAGCTTGACCAGCTGCTCAAGTTGGAAGAGAGCATCCGCGCTATGGCGACAAAGAGCGATACGCAGAGCGGCAAGATTGACAGGCTGACTGAGGCCATCCATTCTCTTGCGACACGGAGTGTCCCGGCACAGAGCAATGGCGTCGTGACTGTACCTGTCCCTGCAGAACCGAAGAAAACCCCTCTTTGGGACATCATCACCGGCTTACTCACCGGCTTCCTTATCGGCACCTGCGTCATTGTGATTCTTAAAGTATTCGGCGTTCTGTAATGGCGAAGAAGAACAAAGGCTCGTATTTCTGGACAAGTTATTCAGACCTCATGACAAACCTTTTCTTTGTCATGCTGATGCTGTTTATCCTGGCCATCGCCCTCCTCCACAGAGAGATGGTGCAGATTGGGAAGGAGCGCGACGCGACCAAGGCGGAAATCGAGAAGATCAATGAAATCCGTAACGCCATCCAGAATATCGACACGACCTATTTCCAGTATGTGCCAGAGTATAAGAAGCATATTCTGAAGACCAAGGTCAAATTCCAAACAGGCAGTTCGAACATCAACGACCTTGACGAGGCAACAAAGACGGAATTACTCGCCGTGCGAGACACCATCAAAAGTTTCCTGGACAATCTGCTCCTGAAGGACAGCGATGCTTCTTATCTGCTGATTATCGAGGGGCAAGCGTCGAAAGACAACTATTCCTACAACAATCAGTTGAGTTATGACAGGGCGTTATCTTTGTTCAAGTTCTGGTTCCCGGACCAGACAAACACGACGCTGCGTTTCTTCAATCTTCCCTGTGAAGTGGTCATCGCCGGTGCCGGAAAGATGGACGGAAAGCCAAGGGATGAAGTTGAACGGAACAACCAGCGCTTCCTGATACAAATCATGCCACAATCCGGTATTATCGAATGAGAAGCATCTGCATAGCCCTGCTGGCAATTTTTCTGACCAGCAGCTGTATTCCGGCACGACCAAATGCCGGAGCACAGGTTCCGGCAGTGCAGAATCGTTCGACAAGGCAGACACCTGCTGTCACCAAGGCGAGTCCGTCCGAGACGATCATTGAATACGAAGGATTCACAGTGTCGTATAATCAGCAGCGAAGAATCCCGAATTTGGTTTTCTACGAACTGACGGCAGAAGAAACGAGCGGGCCTTATTCCAGGAAGGGAAAGGATTTCCAGCAAGATTCAGGCTCCGGCATCTCTCAGGCAGATGCAGATGATTATCGTGGAAGCGGATGGTCGCGGGGACACATGGCACCTGCCGCCGATTTCAAGTGGAGTGATACGGTGATGTCAGAGACTTTCTACTACACGAATATCTGTCCCCAGGACCGTGAACTCAACAACCGGGACTGGAATACACTGGAAAACAAGGTCCGCAGCTGGGCCAACCAGTTCGGACGCGTGTATGTCGTAACAGGCCCCGTCATCGGCGAAAATGTCAACGGAACCGTCGGGATGCACAACGTCACCGTCCCTGATGCCTTTTTCAAAGCCATTCTGGCTCCCACAGCCGACGGCTGGACCTCCATTGCATTTGTGATGGAGAACACCCCGGACCAGCGGCTTTTCAAGGAGTGCGCGACTACCGTCAATACTGTCGAGAAACTGACAGGATTCGATTTCTTCTCATCCCTGGATGATGCTGTAGAGGAGAGCGTAGAGGATTTGCTGGACTACAAGACATGGAGGGTTTATTGATATGGCGAAAAAACAGAAAAAACAGTTTTACATATACCTGAGCATCGCTGCATTGCTGCTGCTCTTCTTGCTCAAGATGCCGTATGGCTTCTATACTCTGGTGAGGTTCCTGGCGATGGCTGCATTTGCGTACCTGGCTTATCTGGAGTACAAGAGCAAGAATACCGACCGGATGGTCGTTTTCATCGTGCTAGCCGTCTTGTTCCAGCCCTTTGCCAAGATTGCTCTCGGAAGGCTTGTCTGGAACATAGTGGATGTCGCCGTGGCGATTTATTTGATTTACCTGAGTTTCAAGATTCATAAGAAGTAACCGATATGACGAAGATTATCTCACACATCCTTGCTTACTCCGCCGCTGCTATGTTGATATTTAGCTGTGCAACTGCCAATGCTCCACAGAAACTTGACAATTTCGTGGATAAGGTTGAACTCAACAGCGGCAATTACGACTCCGATGATTGGGCAAAATCCACGAAGCAATATGAGAAACTGGTCGATGAATACGTCAATTCCGGAAAGGAATACACTCCGGAAGAAAGGCAGATGGCGGCCAGGGCAATGGGCCGATACCATTCGCTTCTCATCAAGAGTTGCGTGGAGCAGCCAGCCGCGTACCTCAAAGAGCTGGAGAGCATTCTCCCGTCCTATCTTGAGGGGCTGGTGGATGGTCTCGGTGAGAATGCCGAGGAACTGGGCAGCGACGGGGGTCAAGGCGGGAGCAGTGGCGGGATGTAAGGTCGGGCAGCGGCAGAAAAAGGCTGGCCCGATGGGGTCAGCCTTTTTGGGTTGGGTGTAGCCTGTAGCCGCGCCGGGGCCTAGGCGCGGGCGGCGGCGGAGAGGACTTCGCCGAGGGTGGGGTGCGCGTGGATGACCGAGGCGAAGTCGGATATCGTGGCGCGGGCGTTCATCAGGGCGGTGACCTCCTGGATGATGTCCGAGGCATGGGCACCGAAGAGGTGGCAGCCGAGGATGCGGCCTTCCGGAACGGCAGCGCCGGTAGCGGAATCGGTGCTGGGAGCGGTGCAGTAGAGCACTTTGCAGTATCCATCGGGCTCTCCGAGGCTCAGGGCCTTGCCGTTCGCACGGAAATTCGCCTTGACAGCCTTGTAGGCTATGCCTCTGTCCTTGCATTCCTCTTCAGTCAGGCCGACTGTCGCAGCCTCCGGATTCGTGAACACAGCGGCGGGAACGATGCCAAGGTCGATCCCGTCGACACGGCCGTCCGGCAGCGCAGAAGCCATACCTTCGCGCACAAGTATGTCATTGACGGCACGATAGCCCTGGAACGTGGCAACATGCGCGAGCATGATGCCTCCTGTCACGTCGCCAACGGCATAGACATTCGGCACGTTCGTCCTCATGTTCCCGTCGACGGTGACTCCCCTCTTCGAGCACTCGATCCCGAGATCCGCAAGATTCAGGGATCCCATGTTCGCCCTGCGGCCTACTGCCATCAGCACCTTGTCGCCCTCGGCGAATAGCTCCTTGTCCTTCTGCAAGTAGTTGACCTTCAGGGAATCGCCCTCACGGGTAATGCTCTGTACCTGGGCGGAGAGGGCAATCGATATACCCCTCTTGACAAGAGCCTGGCGGAGCCTCTTGGCGAGGTCCACGTCGAAGCGCGGAAGGATCGTCGGGCAGAACTCGACGACGCTGACCTCGGAGCCGAAGCTGCGGAAAACGGACGCGAGCTCGAGACCGATGACGCCGGCGCCGATCACGACGAGACGTTTCGGGACCTCGGGGATATCAAGCATCTCGCGGGACGTCAGCACCCCTTCGAGGTCTTTCCCTGGAATCGGAAGCGTAGCGGAATAGGAACCGGTGGCGATGATTATGTAGTCGGAGGTAATCTCCTGTCCATCAACAAGAACGGTATGCTCATCCTTCAGGGAAGCCTTCCCATGGACGAGGGTTATGCCCTTGCCGCCGAGAAGGAACTCGACGCCCTTGCGGAGCTGACCAACGACTTCCTCCTTGCGGGAAAGCACTTTCCCGAAGTCGAACTTGTACGAAAGATCCTCGACGCCGAATTCGGATCCACGGCGGAGCTCCTCCAGGACCTCTGCGTTGCGGCAGAAACATTTAGTCGGGATACACCCCTCATTGAGGCATGTCCCGCCGACAGGACCATCAGTTATTATCGTGACGTCCAGACCTTTGCCGGCTGCGTACACAGCGGTGTCGTAGCCGCCCGGCCCGGCACCGATTATAGTAATTTTTGCCATAGAGATAGGCTTTCCATCAATAAACAATAAGCAGCACCCGCTGCGGGACGGAATCTCCGGAATCCGCAAGGAGTGCTGCCGAAATGATATTAGTTCTGGCGAAGCGGGCTGTCCTGATACTTCAGGATAGGAGTACGCGCTGCCTTTGTCTCGTCCGGACGGCGGATCGGAGTGCTGTGCGGAGCGCCCTTAAGGATCTCCGGATCGCGGGCTGCCTCAGCGGCAATCTCACGCATTGCACCGATGAAAGCATCGATCGTGTCCTTGCTCTCCGTCTCGGTAGGCTCGATCATGATGGCCTGGTGGAACAGAAGCGGGAAGTAGATCGTGGGAGCATGGAACCCGAAGTCCAGCAGCCTCTTGGCTACGTCGTTGGTCGTTGCGCCGTTGCCCTCCCCTGCTACCTTCGAGCCGTCGTCGATCAGTCCGTCGAATACGAACTCATGCTTGCAGACGGAAGGAATCGGGAGCTTGTAGCAATCCTTGAGCGACTCCTTGACGTAGTTGGCGCTGAGCGCCGCGAACTGGCCTGCCTGACGCAGATGCTGCTTTCCGAGCATGAGGATGTAGGCATAGGCGCGGAGGATGACGGCGAAGTTTCCATGGAAACCGGAAACCTGGATGGTCGGGAGAAGGTCCACGAGCCTCTCGCTGACACCGACGGGGCCGGCACCGGGACCACCGCCGCCATGAGGAGTGGAGAAGGTCTTGTGCAGGTTTATGTGCATGATGTCGAATCCCATGTCGCCGGGACGTACGACGCCCAGGAGCGGATTCATGTTCGCTCCGTCGTAGTAGAGCAGACCGCCGCATCCGTGGACAAGCTTAGCAATCTCGCCGATCTCCTTCTCGAAGAGCCCGAGAGTGTTCGGGTTCGTCATCATGATGCCGGCGATATCCGGTCCGAGCAACGGCTTAAGGTCCTCTACATCAATGAGTCCGTCCTTGTTGGACTTCACCTCGACAACCTCTAGGCCGCAGACGGCGGCGCTGGCGGGGTTGGTTCCATGGGCGGAATCCGGGACGATGACCTTCGTGCGTGCATAGTCCTTGCGTGCCATGTGGTAGGAACGCATGAGCATGAGTCCCGTGAGCTCGCCATGGGCTCCGGCGCAGGGCTGGAACGTGAACCAGGACATGCCGGTGATGGCGACGAGGGACTTGTTGATGCCGTCGAAGACGTCGCGGACGCCCTTGATGGTCTCGGCCGGCTGCAGAGGGTGCAGGGAGCCGAAGCCGGGAAGAGCGGCTACGTATTCATTGATCTTCGGGTTGTACTTCATCGTGCAGCTGCCGAGCGGATAGAATCCGGTATCGACGCCGAAGTTCATCTGGGACAGGTTCGTGTAGTGGCGGACGAGGTCGGGCTCGCTGACTTCGGGAAGGCAGAGAGCCTTCTCCCTGCGGAGGTTTGCAGGAATTTCCATGGCACGTCCGCACTTGTCCTCTGGGAGAGAATAAGCCGAGCGGCCCTTTCTGGAGAGCTCGAATATGAGTTTGTCGTAATATTTCATGGCTACATCTCCTTTATGGATTCAACAAGGGCGTCGATCTCTTCCTTGGAGCGCCTTTCGGTCACGCAGAAGCTGACATATCCTTCCTCGGTTGCAAGGGCTGCGAAGAAGCCGTCCTTCAGGAGCTTGGCCTGGAGGTCGTCTACGGGCAGCTTGGACTTCAGCACGAATTCCTTGAGGAACGGCTTGTCGAAGACTTCCTCGAAGCGGCCGGTCTCGAGGAGACGGTCGTGGAGGTAGTGGGCGCCGGAATATGAGAGTTCATTGACCTTCCTCATTCCTTCGGGACCCATCACGCCGAGGTAGATGGTGACCCAGAGGGCCATGAGGCTCTCATTCGAGCAGATGTTGCTCGTCGCCTTCTGGCGGCGGATGTGCTGCTCGCGGGCCTGGAGGGTGAGCACGTAGCAGCGCCTTCCTTCGGAGTCAGTGGTCTCGCCGACTATGCGGCCGGGCATCTTGCGTACATAGTCCTTGCGGCATGTCATGAAGCCGACATACGGGCCGCCGTAGGAAAGCGGAATTCCGAGCGGCTGGCCGTCGCCTACCGCGATGTCGAATCCCCATTCGCCCGGGGTCTTTACGACCGCGAGGGCGGAAGGATCGCAGTATTCTACGACTATTCCTTTCTCCTCATGTACAGCATCTGCGAACCCGGTGAGGTCCTCGATGATGCCGTAGCGGTTGACAGCCGGGACGATGATTCCGGCAACGTTGCCGGATGCGAGCTCAGTGCGGAGGCATTCGAGGGACGTCTGTCCGTCCTTTGCCTCGATGTATCCGAGCGGTACGCCGTGGAAGCGGGCATAGGTCTCGATGACAGCAAGCACGTTCGGGAGAAGGGTCTTCGAAAGGAGGACGCGGGTCTTCTTTTTCGTGCATGCGATGCACATCTTCATGGCCTCGGCTGCTGCAGTCGGGCCGTCGTACATGGACGCGTTGCTGACGTCAAGTCCGGTCAGCTCGCACATCATTGTCTGATACTCAAAGATGTAGCGGAGCGTTCCCTGGGAAATTTCTGCCTGGTAGGGAGTGTAGGCAGTCAGGAACTCGGAACGCTGGGTCAGGTAGGGAATCAGCGTGGGAGTGTAGTGGTCATATGCTCCGGCTCCGACGAACACCTTCAGGCGGGTGTTTTCGGCGTCGAGCTTCTCGAAGTAGGCCTTCACCTCGCCCTCGCTCATCGCGTCGGGGAGGTCGTAGTCGCCCTGGAAGCGGAACTTCTCGGGGACATCGCTGTAGAGGTCGTCGAGGCTTCCCACGCCGATCCTCTTCAGCATCTGCTGTATATCTTCCTCAGTATGAGGGAAGTAAGCAAATGTGCCCATGGTTCTTTATTCCTCGGTTGCCTTTGTGTATGCGGCTGCGTCCATGAGGGAATCCAGCTCGGACGGGTCGCTCATGCGAACCTTGATGATCCAGCTTCCGTAGGGGTCCTCGTTGACCTTCTCGGGAGTGTCGTCAAGTTCGGTGTTAGCCTCGGTTACGGTTCCGCTGACGGGAGAATAGAGGTCGCTGGAAGCCTTGACGCTCTCGAGCGCTCCGAACTCCTCGCCTGCGCTGACTTCGTCGTCCACGTCGGGCATGTCGACATAGGTGATGTCGCCCATTTCCTTCTGGGCGTAGTCAGTGATACCGATGACGGCGATGTCGCCTTCAACTTTTACCCATTCATGTGACTCGCTGTAGCGGAGTCCTTCTATTACCTTGCTCATGATTATTGGTTTTGTTTATAGTTTGTCTGATAGAATCTCTTCTTTACGACCTCTCCGGGGAAGGTCTTCTTGCGGATGTGGACCCAGAGCGGAGTGCCGAGCTTCGAGTACTCTTTCTTTACGAGGGCGAAGCAGATGCTCTTGTCGAGGGAGATCGAGTGGTAGCCGGTCGTCACGACTCCTACTTCCGTACCGTCCTCAAGCTCAACGGGATATCCGGCACGGGGGATGGCCTTGTCATGGACCTCGATTCCGACGAGCTTGCGCTCCACTCCGTTAGCTTTCTGGTCGGCGATGGCGTCGCGGCCGATGAATCCGCCGTCCTTGTCAAGCTTGCAGAACATGCTGAGGCCTGCCACTACGGGAGAGATCTTGTCGCTGAGCTCGTCTCCGTAGAGAGGAAGTCCGGCTTCGAAGCGCAGGGTGTCGCGGCATCCCAGTCCGCAGGGCTGTACGCCTGCCTTCAGGAAGAGGTCCCACTGCTCCACTGTTCCCTTCGGGGTCGTGTAGATCTCGAATCCGTCCTCGCCGGTGTAGCCGGTACGGCTGACAATGGTGCGGAGGCCGTTCCAGGTCGTCTCGATGAATTCGTAGAAGCATAGCTTCCTCGCCTCCTCGATTCCGAGAACCTTCACGAGGCAATCCTCGGCATGCGGACCCTGGAGGGCGATCTGGCCCCAGATGTCGGACTCATGGCGGATCTCCACGTCGAATCCCTTGGCGTTGTCCATGATCCACTTCGTGTCTTTTTCGTCGTTGGCGGCGTTGACTACGAGGAGGAATTCGTTTCCGGCGGACATCTTGTAGACGAGAAGGTCGTCCACGGTGCCTCCGTCGGGATAGAGCATCATGCCGTAGAGTATCTTCCCCGGCTCGAGGGAGGAGACGTCGTTGGTGTAGATGTGGTTCACGAATTTCGTGGCGTCCGGCCCGCTGACGAAGACTTCGCCCATGTGGGAGACGTCGAACATGCCCACGTCCGTGCGTACGGCAATGTGTTCTTCCTTGATTCCTTTGTACTGGATCGGCATGATGAAGCCTCCGAACGGGCTCATCTTTGCTCCGAGGGCGACGTGGCTGTCGTAGAGGCACGTCTTTTTCAGATTCTCTTCCATATCCTGGCTATAAGCTTGTATTATTATGTTTGTTTGGTGTTGTTGCAAATGCTATTCTGGCGAAATCTTCCGCCGTGAGGGCCATGACATAGTCGCCGAAGGGGAATGGCTTCCGGACCGCCTCTTCTTCGGTGAGGCCTCCGAATGACTCCGTAAGTGCCTCATCCAGACCCTGTTTCACGGGGAAGAAGTCTCCGGTCACGCTAATCCGGCAGATCTTTCCTCCGTCCTTTTCCATCTCCACGGCTATGTCGCCGACGCCTTCGATGCGTCCGCTCCGTGAGACCGTGAGACGGTGGTTCCTTCCGGCCTTGAAGTCCGGGTCGAGGTATGTCTTCTCGATTTCCTCTATTGCATTGATATCCTCTGCGCTGAGTTCCAGCTCCCTGGCGTCGGCGCCTCCGAATGCCGCTGCAAGACGCTCGCTGAAGGCAGCTTCGTCCCAAGGGACAATCTCCGAGAGGTTCAGGACATGCTGACGCACGGAGCTTACGCCCTTGCTGCGGATCTTTTCCGCAGGAGGGGTCAGGGCCTGGCTCATGGAGTCGAAATCGGCTTTGTAGAGCATCGTGCCGTGGACAATGCTGGCCTGGGGAAGGAGCATGAACGCGTTGCCCGAGACTTTCCGCCCGTCTACCATGACGTCGTTCCTTCCGCTTCGCTCGGCATTGATTCCCAGTTTCTTAAGGGCTAGGACAAGGCGCTGGAGGTAGTAGTCGAATGTCCATCCGACGTCCGTCGTATCCGAGATGTATGAAACCATGATATTGCCCCAGTCGGACCAGACGCATCCTCCCCCGCTCTTGCGGCGTACGATGTTGACACCGTGGGACTTGCACCACTCGAGGTTCAGCTCTGCTTCGGGGATCTGGTTGCGGCCATAGATGACCGTCGGGCCGGTCTTCCATAGGAAGAAGGCTTCGCGGCGGCCGCGGGGTCCGGCGGGTACCACCTTCTCCAGGTTACGGGCGAGGTATTCTTCCGTAGCCAGGTAGAATGTCAGGTCTCTGCCGCTTTCAGCGCCGCGGCTTCCGCCTGCTATCTTGATGTGGTACATACCGCAGTTATCAGTTAATTGCCGATTAATGGTTTCAAATTCCAAATTTAATCAAAAATTAACATTACCATATACTTTCGAAAGAATTTTGCTTTGATTTGTTGCCGTCCGGGCAGGGCTAGAGAGCAAGGCGGAAGCCGAAGGTGGACTTGACGTTGCTGGCCGGGATTCTCGAGCGGTTCGAGACACGGCAGGCACGCCATGCGGATGCGGCGCTTCCTCCCCTCATGACTTTCCACTCCCATGCATCGGCATCATCGGCGGAAACGGCTGAACCATAGGCAGAATAGGTGTCCTGGCACCATTCCCATGCGTTTCCGCTCATGTCCACGAGTCCGAGTTCGTTCGGGAGCTTGATGCATACTTTTCTGACTTTCAGGCTCTTGTTGTTTTCTTCGCACACTGCGACGCTCGAGACCTCGTTGCCGCCGGAATAGCGGTAGTGGCGGGATTTAGAGCCGCCCCTTGCCGCGTACTCCCACTCCTCTTCGCTCGGAAGGCGGAACTTCCTGCCGGACAGAGAGTTCAGCTTCAGGATGAAGAGCTGGGCATCGTACCATGAGACGTTTATCACAGGGAAGTCGGCGTCCTCGAGGTAGTTGCCGTATGGGAGGGAGCCCATGACTGCATTCCACTGGCTGACAGTGACTTCCGTGCGTCCGAGTTCGAATCCTGCGACTTCGCGCTCCGTCACGGGCTTTTCGGTGTCGTCGCCGTAGCTCCCCTGCTCCTCGGTCGCGCCCATGCGGAATTTTCCGCCTTCGATGCCGACCATGTCGAACGTAACGCCGGCGACTTCGATCTTCTCGTAGGAGCTTACCTGCTCACGGTCAAGGTTCTTGCCCTCGATTGCGTCCACGATTGCGCGGTCGCACGGCTTGCTTGTCGAGACGGCAAGTCTGAACGTGAGACCTGGCGCCTTGGTGTAGTCGGCGACGCTTTCGCGGGAGTCCGGAGTCCTGACGACTTTCGCGTTTCCGGATTTCGGTCCTGTCGGATTCACTGTCAGGCGTTTGGGCGTATCGCCGTAATTGTCGGCTGTCCATTCTCTCAGGCCGGTTTCCTTTATCGCGCCACTTTTATAGGCATATTCCAGCTGGGCTTCAGTCGGGATGAAGTAGTTGCAGCCGGTGCTCTTGGAGAGTTTCGCGAGGAATTTCTTGCAGTCCTTGTATGAGACCATGTCTACGGGGAGGTTCGGGTCCACCTTCGAGCTCGGGTTTTTGCCCATGATTTCCTTCCAACCAGCTTGGTCCACAGGGGTTTCGCTTATGGCGAATCCGTCGAGGAGGACTTCATGGATGTCGTCCGCGCCGTTGAGTCTGCGCCCGTCGGGGCGTGTGCCCATGGTCATTGCACCGCCGTCGAGAGGGATGAATCTCATATCGTTGCCTTCCGTGCCTAATTCCTCCGCTCCGGCATCTGCCACGCCACTCTGACGGCCGGCGCAGGATGCCAGGGCCGCCAAGGCGATTAATGTCAATACTATTACACTTATTTTCATTGCTTTATCTGTTTTGTCGATTTTTTTACAACTTCTTTCCGCTACCTTTCTCTACCCTACCGTCTCCTTTACTTCTACCCTTTTTCTCTTCTTCGACCTTCCTTTCCTCTACCCTCTTCCTTTCTTCTACCCCCTTTTCTTCTACCCACTTCCTCTTCTTCAACCTTCCTTTCCTCTACCCTCTTCTTCTTTTTTAAACAATTGCGAAATAGTCCGGAGGATGGCGGCATCCGAAGAAACGTTTATTTTCAGATCCTCTTCCGTTGCTCCCTTCTCCTCAGGAAGCGCCCCGCAAATGTCCACGCCAAGCACCCGTCGTTTCGTGCCGGCTTTCTGGAGGATTTCCGAGAGAAGACCCAGGGTCATGCTGCCTTGCGACCAATCAGTCTTGGCGAACTCCGGAGAAAGGACATCCTTGTCGATGGATATGTATATGTCGTTGTCGCCCAGGGAGTTGTCCAGCCAATCGGACAGAAAATCTGTCCGTCGCTCCGGCGCCTTTTCTTCGGCGTTCCTGCTATCGCCACTCTTGTTCCCGTTTTCGGCGGCTTCCTCCCAGCTCCGGCCGGTTCTGCCGCTGCCCAAGCTCCGGAGGGTTCCGCCGCTGCCCAAGCTACGGCCGATTCCGCCGCCAAGGTCGTCTCTCGTCAGGACGGACACCCGCCCGCTGAATCCGCCGCACTCCCCCGCCAGCTCCGGATCGATTCCCATGATCGCCATCGTCCTCAGGAATTGATTGGTTTCCAGCATCTTGCGCACCCACCCGCCACAGCTCAGGATATCGCCGAACGCAGGAGGCTGCATGTCCGGATGATTGTCGATCTGCAGGAGGCTGAACGGGCGAGAGATTCTGTCAGTCAGGAGTTTAGTCATGTAGTGGTACTCGCCGCTCCCCAGGAAATTGATTTTCGCTCCTCCGGTCGATCCGTCGCTCGCATCCTTGCTTGCCACTCCGCTCTCCTCGTCCACATCGCCCGCCGCAATCCGCCGGCCGATCTCCGCCTCAGCCTCCTCCGAGCAGTAGAATGCCGTCCCCGGAATGTCCGAAACGCTTACCACCGCCACGCTCCTGTCGCCGTTTCCCGAGCCGCCCGCCGACTCCTCGCCGGTGCTCTCTCCAGCCGACCCTCCGGCACCGCAGGCGACCTCGTGATTTGGATACAACGATTCCGGGATATCCTCGGGAAGAGGATGCCCCGGAAAATCGAAAATTCTAATTTCAGCCGTAAGCCTCAGTCCAGCAATGAGTTCCAGATCAATAAGTTACAACGGCAGGAAGTTCCTTCGCCAGATTGATCATGGTCTCGAGTTCGCCGGCAGTCGGCACACGGCCAACCCTCTTGTGAGCCTCATTGCACTCGAGCATCTTCTTGGCAAGATTGTCGGCATTGCGGGTCGCAAGCTCCTTTACGGTGTCAACTCCCGCAGCCTCAAGCAGTTCGGCGAACTGAGGGCCGATGCCCTTCACGCGGAACAGGTCTGCATGGTTTACCCATGTGAGGATGAGCTTGGAAGAGATTCCGGTTGCCTCCTCAAGAGCCTTGCGGCCCTTTGCGGATGCGCCTTTCTCAAGAAGCTGCTGTGCGGTTGCAACTCCAGCCGCAACGAGCTTTTCGGCATAGGCAGCGCCTACGCCTTCGATGTCTGCTACGTTATATCCCATATTATATGTTATTAAGTTTTCCCTTCTTTAGCCAGCTTTCAGGCATCAACGTGATAACCTGGCCTATTATCGCAGGGGCTGGCCATGTAAACCACAGGATCTATTGCAATCCAATACGTTAAAGATACGAAACAAAATGAAAATATCAAAGTGCAGCGTCATTTTTCATAGATTTTCGTGTGTATCCAGTCCGCAGCCGTTCCCTTCTGGTTGCTCACAAGTCCTTATGTGCGATTCTCGCAAGAATGGGCATCCTCCCCCGGACCATAGGACGGCTCTAGGTCAGGCGGGGATGCGGGAAAAGGATTTAATCGCGCGTCCGGACGGACCGTAGTCGAGGCGGGGATGCGGGAAAAGGATTTAAACGAGCACCGGAGTGTAGAAAGAGGGAATAGGGAATAGCGTCATCCTCTTTTCGGCCGCCCAAAATCTTTCGACCTCAAAACCTGAACCACAATATGTTCCGGAATGGACAATAAATCAGCAATAGTCTTATTGTCAAGGTCATAGATCAAAGAAAGCATATCAGCAAGCCTAAATCTTTCCTCAGCAGACAGCTCCTGCCTGCCGCCGAAATACTTCGCCTTCATCTCATGGACAATATCATATGCTTCAGCCCTACTAATTTCCAGGATCTCCCCCGTCGACATCGCCATCTTGGCAAATGATTCATAATCCTTTACAAATGCGGTCAGATAACTTTTCACATCATGGAACAAACGGTGGAACAGGCTCAAGTCGACGAACGAAGACGGAAGTATGCCCATGGACCGACTTATTTTCCAATCGCCCGGCATAGAGATTCTACTACCAACAATCGCCTGAATATTTCTGGTGCTCAAATCGCTGACAAATTGGTTTTCAATAAATTCCCACATACGCGAAAACATGATGGATCCCGAGCCCCAAGGATATCCTCCCGGAATCGCATAACCCTTCTCATATGGATTTCTCGCAACATAGAGTATAGCCTTACGCATCTGGCTATCATTTTCGATAGGTATAAGCTTAAATCCATAATTTTCTGGCAGACAGTGGTTTCCATCCTTCAACAGCCGTCTGGAAATTCTGTTCCTGATATAGGAGAAAGTCTCGCAACACGCTAAGCCATTACCATGAAGTATAATATGGAAATGATTGACCATCAACTCAAAAGCATAAACTCTAATCGGGAAGAGCAATGTGGAGAGGGCAATCGTAGACATTCCGAAAGCGAATTGCTCTCTGGTATTGAAAAGGCGCCCTTTGCTCCAGCCGTCTGCGCAAAGGTGGTAGTCGCCTTGCGGCAACTTCATGAATGCATGTCTATTTCGGAAATATTCATTTTCATTCATCTGTCTATCCGTCTGTTTTGCACAAATTTGCGGATGTCTATCCGTTCTGCAAAATGTATGTTCACGGAAGGATAATTGATTATATATCAGATTATTATCATCCTTTCAATGCAGATTTTTTCTTGTCTTCATTTACGGCCGGAAGCCCTTCTGCTTGATGCTCAGAAGGGAAGTTGGCAAAAAATCATCAAGCGTTTATCGAGGGCGCGGGAAAAATAATTTTAGATAGGGCAGGTTTAAGGTCGCTCTCTCGACCGGACCGGAGTCGAGGCGGGGATGCGGGAAAAGGATTTAAGCGCTCTCCCGACCGCCTAATATGGGGCAGAGCTGGAGGGATGGCGGCGGGCTAAAGGAGGCATGGCGGAGGGCTGAAGGAGGGCTGGCGGAAGGATGGCGGAGGGCTGAAGGAGGGGGAAATGGCGCCGCTAGGCGATGGTGATCTCCTGGCCGAAGGGGACGAGAGCAATCTTCATGAGCTTGAAGTGCTGAGTGGCGAAGGGGATGCCGACGATGGTGATGGCGAAGATGATGCCGAGGACGAGGTGCAGGACGGCGATGTAGGCGCCGCCGAAGCAGACCCAGAGGATGTTCATGAAGATGGACAGGCAGCCGGGCTCATTGGGCTTGAAGCTGACGTCCCTGCCGAACGGAAGAAGCGCAAGGCGCGCTATCTTCATGGTCTGCAGCCCAAAAGGAATTCCTATGATGGTGATCATAAGTATAAGGCTGCTGATGAAGTAGAGCACGGAGAGGACGATGCCCCCGAGCAGAAGCCAGAGAATGTTTCCGAATGTAGACATGGTAAAAAATTATTTAAGCGCCAGCCCGAAATTCTGCTTCACCTCGCTCATGACGAATGAGCTCTGGATCGACCCGAGACTGTCTATTTGTCCCAATACATTGATAATGAAATTGTTGTAATACTTCATGTCCGGAGCATGGATCTTCAGCAGGTAGTCGAACTCCCCCGAAATGTTGTAGCACTCCGTGACTTCCGGAATGTCCCGGATCTGCCGCACGAAATCATGCGCGATCGTAGTATTCATCCGCCGCAGACGGACGCTGCAGAACACCACGAATCCCTGCCCCAGCTTGTCCGGATCGAGGATAGCCGCATACTTCTTTATATAGCCCTCCTCCTCGAGACGCCGCAACCGCTCGAAAACCGGGGACGGCGAAAGATGAACCCGCGCAGCGAGTTCCTTGTTTGTAATCCTTGCATCCTCCTGAAGCACTTTCAGGATCTGGATGTCGGTCTTGTCGAGTTTCTGTTCCATAAAATTCTGCCCGAGGCCCACTGGAAGCCTCCCTTCAGTTTTTTCTTCTGCAAATATAACGATAAACTTTGATTTTATTCTGATTTTTCAAATTTCCATAGAATAAAGAAAACCTCAGCATAAATTTGCAACAGAAAAACAAAAGAACAATAGACAAACAAATAAAAACAAAGAACCATGAGCAAGAAACTCCACTTCGAAACCCTTCAGCTCCATGTAGGACAGGAGCAGGCTGATCCCGCGACCGATTCCCGCGCCGTGCCTATCTACCAGACGACCTCATACGTATTCCACAACTCCCAGCATGCCTACGAAAGGTTCACCCTCAAGGACGCCGGCAACATCTACGGACGTCTCACAAACTCGACCCAGGGCGTGTTCGAGGAGAGAGTCAACGCGCTCGAAGGCGGAGTCGGCGGACTCGCTGTAGCTTCCGGCGCAGCGGCTGTGACCTACGCCATCACCAACATCGCCCTCGCCGGGGACCATGTAGTCGCCACGAAGACGATCTATGGAGGAACCTATAACCTCCTTGCCCACACGCTTTCCAAGTATGGAATCTCTACGACGTTCGTCGATCCGGACAACTATGACGAGATCGAGAAGGCCATCCGCCCCAACACAAAGCTCCTCTATGTCGAGACCCTCGGAAATCCCAACTCGAACATCTCCGACATCGAGCGCTCGGCCGACATCGCGCACCGTCACGGAATTCCGCTCGTGATCGACAACACCTTCGGAACACCTTATCTTATCAGGCCTATCGAGCACGGAGCTGACGTCGTTGTCCATTCCGCGACAAAGTTCATAGGCGGACATGGATCCAGCCTCGGCGGTGTCATCGTCGACGGAGGCACTTTCGACTGGACGAAGGATCCGGAGAAGTTCCCGCAGTTCAACCAGCCCGACCCCTCCTACCATGGACTCGTATTCGGCAAGATCCCCGCTCCGTTCGCAACCCGCGTCCGCGCGCTCCTTCTCCGCGATGAAGGCGCATGCATCTCCCCGTTCAACGCATGGGTACTGCTCCAGGGGCTCGAGACTCTCAGCCTCCGCGTAGAGCGCCATGTCTACAACACGCTGAAAATCATCGACTACCTGAAGACTCAGCCGAAGGTGAAGAAGATAAACCATCCTTCCCTGCCGGACCATCCGAACCACGACCTCTACGAGCGCTACTTCCCGAACGGCGCCGGCTCGATCTTCACCTTCGAGATCAAGGGAGGTCAGGAAGAGGCATGGAAGTTCATCGACAACCTGAAGATCTTCTCGCTGCTGGCCAATGTGGCTGACGTCAAGTCGCTGGTTATCCACCCGCTGACGACAACCCACTCCGAGCTGACGCTGGAAGAGGCTGCAGATCAGGGCATTTACCCGTCCACAATCCGCCTCTCGATCGGTACAGAGAATGTCGAGGATCTGATCGATGACCTTGACCAGGCTTTTGCCAAAATCTAAACTTAAACTACCAAGTCTTTCTCCGCCTCCGCAGGGCCATACTGCGAAGGCGGATTTTTGTTATTTTTGTCGGAAAAGGACTATCCACATGAAATACACAACGCTTGGAAACACGGGCATCAGGGTTTCGCGCATCTGCGTGGGCTGCATGTCCTACGGTAAGCCTTCGGAGGATTTCCATCTCTGGACCCTCAACGAAGATGACACAAGGGCCATGGTCGGGCATGCGCTCGAGCTTGGGGTGAATTTTTTCGACACTGCAAACTGCTATTCCCATGGCACGAGCGAGGAGTTCCTGGGGAAGGCGCTCCGGAGGCTCGGGACGGACTATCTCGATCTGTATCAGATACATAGGTTCGACTATGACACGCCCATGGAGGAGACGATGGAGACGCTCGACTCGCTTGTCCGTGCCGGAAAGGTGCGTGCGCTGGGAGCTTCGGCGATGTACGGGTACCAGTTCCACAACCTGCAGCTCTGCGCGGAGAAGAATGGGTGGTCCATGTTCCAGACGATGCAGAACCACTACAATCTGATCTACCGCGAGGACGAGCGCGAGCTGATTCCGGTGTGCCGCCAGTATGGGGTTTCGCTGATCCCCTACTCTCCTCTTGCCGGAGGCCACTTGTCGCACCGTGGATGGGAGACGGATTCGCTCCGCTCCAAGACGGACACGAACATACGCCACAAGTATGACAGGGCGAAGGAGAATGACCTGCAGATTATAGACAGGGTTGCGGAACTCTCTGAGAGGAAGGGCGTTTCGATGACGGAGATTGCGCTCGCATGGCATTTCGCCAAGGGCGTGGCGGCTCCTATCGTGGGCGCCACGAAGGTTTCGCACTTCGACCAGGCGGTGAGGGCCGTGGACATGGAGCTGTCGGCGGAGGAGGTTGCTTTCCTCGAGGAGCCGTACGCCCCGCATTCCGTCGTCGGCCCTAGGTAGCGGTCCGCTTCATTGCCCTGCTAGCGCTCCCCTGCTGCAAAGTCAGAAGATCTCTCCATTCCACAGCATCCTGAGAAACTCAAGCACCGGGATCACATCAATCCCGTTGAGATTACGTCGGGATCGGTCTCTGGAAACTATTATCGGCCTCACCTCGGGGAAATCTTCCATGAATGCCTTCAGCCCTCTGGTATGCTTTGACTGAACCTCGTCTGTGCTCTTGATCTCGATGGCAACCCTGGCGTCTCCGAGAACAGCATTAACCTC
>CAYTXA010000016.1:0-6230 GCA_964440865.1 uncultured Muribaculaceae bacterium
CAAAATTATGAACAATAAAGGCTCAAAACTGTAAAGAAAAATCAGGACGGGTCAGCGCAGCGATGACGAAGTAGATGGCGGGAGGGGCCGGAGCGAAGCTGCAAAGCAGCGGAGCGGAGTTCCGCCGGCGGCTGCACGAGACCGGCGGAGCAGACCGAGGCAGCGGCGGAAGCCGGCCTGGAGCTGGAGCCTAGAGGCTGAGGGAGAGAAAGTGCGGGCCGAAGCGGTCAAAGGCGGCTTTCTCGAGGGATTCGCGGTCGTCGGGATGAGCGACGGAGATCAGCAGCTTGGCCCTCTCCTGGAGCGAACGGCCGAAAAGGTTGACGGCACCCCACTCCGTGACAATCCACCTCACATCCGCACGCGGCGTCACGACACCAGCCCCGGCCTTCAGCATGGGCACGATCTTCGGAAGCCCCTTCTTCGTACGCGAAGCCACGGCAATGATGCTCGTGCCCCCCTCCGACATCACGGAACCACGCACGAAATCCAGCTGTCCCCCGGCACCTGAATAGATCCTCGTCCCGATCGAATCGGAACAAACTTGACCGGTCAGGTCAACCTCGACGGCAGAATTTATGGACTTCACATTCGGATTGAGACCGATGGTCCATGGGTTGTTCACATACTCGATATCCCTCATCTGCACATCGTGGTTGTGGTCGATGAAAGAATAAAGCTCCCTGGAACCAAGCAGGAACGACGCCACCGCCTTCCCCCTGTCCAGCTTCTTGCACGACCCGTCGATGACCCCGGCCTTGAGAAGCCCCAGCAGCCCGTCCGCAAACATCTCAGAATGGAGCCCAAGGTGGGCATGGTCATGGAGCTGCTCGGCAATGGCATTCGGCAGGCCGCCGATACCCATCTGGAGACAGTCCCCGTCCTCGATCAGGGCAGCGCAGTTCTTGCCTATGGCGACATCCTGCGCCGTCGGAGCGGGAAATTCCTTTGTTATCAGGGGAGAATCGTCATTGACAAGATAATCGAACTGGTTGATGTCCAGCAGATTGCCGTATGAGAACGGCACATTCGGATTGACAACGCCTATGACGATGACGGCAACTTCTATGGCAGCCACGGAGCAGTCCACGGACGTGCCGAGCGACACTCTGCCGTTCTCGTCCGGAAGCGAAATTTCCACGAGAGCAGCCCCGAGATGAATGACCCCGTCACGATAGAGCTTCTGCGTATCCCACAGATTGACAGGAAGATAATCCGCATAACCGGCATTGACCCCGGCGCGGGTATTCGCCCCCACGAAGAAGCCCTGCTCGAAAAACTTGCCGGAATACTTCTCCGTACTGTAGGGAGCATCCCCCTCTGTATGGAAATGATGGAACCTCAGGCCATGGACATCCCCGGCATCAGCCATGCGGCACAAAGCCTCCACAAGGCAAATCGGGGTGCTGGCGACACTGCCAAGATGCACATGGCAATCGGAAGGAATATGGCTGACAGCCTCATCTGCTGTCACATAGACAGGATGCCTCGGATGTTTCATCTTACAAGCGCTTCTATAGCCTCATCAATTTTCCCGAAGCCAAAGGCCTCGACCGAACGGGACAGCTTCTCCCGGATGCTGTCGTAGCAGAGATTCCCCAGGCTTCCCTCGTGGGTATGCCCGAGCGAAGAAGCCGTACTGCCCGGCTTCCAGTCGAACTCCCCTCGTGCAATTTCCTCGCCCACAGCACGGTACGCATCCCTAAACGGGACGCCGTCCTTCAGCATAGAATTGACCTTCTCGACACTGAAAGCATATTTGTAGCGCGAATCATCCATGATTCCAGCGGCAGGCTTCATGCCCTTGACGGCGAAAGCGACGATGTCCAGCACGGAATCCATCTCCTCGAACATCGGGAAGAACACCTCCTTGACAAGCTGCAGGTCACGGGAATAGCCCGACGGAAGATTGCCGGTGATAAGCCTTATGTCGGAAGCCACGCCGCAGATGCGGTTGCAGTGCGCACGCACGAGCTCGAACACATCGGGATTCTTCTTGTGCGGCATGATGCTGGACCCGGTGGTCATCTCGGGAGGAAGGCTGAGGAAGCCGAAATTCTGGCAGCAGCCGAGGCATACGTCCATGGCAAAGCGCCCAAGGGTCTCAGCCACAGAGCTGTACGCGAACGCCACGACCCTCTCGGTCTTGCCTCTCCAGAGCTGGGCATTGACCACATTCCAGTCCAGGTCGGCAAATCCCAGCAGGCGCGTCGTCAGACGGCGGTCGATGGGAGCGGAAGAGCCATATCCGGCGGCAGAGCCGAGCGGATTGAGGTTGGACACGTCATATGCCGAGCGCATTACGAGCAGATCGTCCGCAAGGCTCTCCGCATAGGCGCCGAACCACAGCCCGAACGACGACGGCATGGCGACCTGCATGTGGGTGTAGCCCGGGACAAGGAGGTCCTTCCATTTCTCTCCCGATGCGAGCAGTATGTTGCACAAGTCATTGACCTTGAGGACAGTCCTGTGGATCCTGTCCCTGCACATGAGCTTTATGTCGACCAGCACCTGGTCATTGCGCGAACGCCCCGTATGGATCTTCTTCCCGACCGGGCCGAGGTCGCGGGTCAGGTTCATCTCGACCTGGGAATGGACATCCTCCACGTCAGGGTCGATTCGGAATTTCCCTGCGGCCGCATCGGCGTACATGGCAGAAAGCGCGGGAAGCACCTCCGCCACCTCGTCCTTTTCCATGAGCCCGACCTCGCCGAGCATCGTAACATGGGCCATCGAGCCCAGAATGTCGTATGGCGCAAGCATGAGGTCCAGCTCGCGGTCCTTCCCCACCGTGAATGCATCAATCCTGGGATCGTCGTCGATCCCCGCCTTGTTCCAGAGTTTCATCTATAAATGCCAATGTTAAGTTCGTTGTTCTCAGATCTCCAGTCCGTCAAGCAGTTTCATGTAGACTTCTATCCCGTGCTCTATCTCCGACGGCAGGATGTATTCGTCGGCCGAATGCGAACGGGACGAATCCCCCGGCCCGATTTTCAGCGTCGTGAACGGGGTCACGCTGCAATTGCTCGTCGTCGGGGAACCGAAAGGCTTGAGCCCAAGGGACAGGCCTCTCTTGACGACGGGATGGTCCATCGGGATCGAGGAGCTCTCGAGCCTGGTGGAACGCTCCTTGACGCTGCATGAAACGGAATTCTTGATCATGCCGAGCAGTTCCTCGTTCCTGTACATCCCGTTCGGACGGACGTCCACGACAAACTCGCACCTGTCAGGGACTATGTTGTGCTGGATTCCGGCATTGATCTGGGTGACAGTCATCTTCACGGGGCCAAGATGGTCGGAAATCCTGCTGAACTTATGGGTCTTGAACCAGATGATGTCAGGGATTGCCTCGTAGATGGCGTTGATGCCCTCGTTTCTGGCGGCATGCCCGCTGCGGCCGAACACCTTGCAGTCCAGGACCATGAGTCCCCTCTCAGCGACTGCCATGTCCATTCCGGTCGGTTCGCCGATGATGCCGAGCTTTATGGGTCCGAGGTCGGGCAGGATCCTCTCGATCCCTTCCCTTCCGCTGATCTCCTCCTCAGCCGTCGCAGTGAAGACCAGGTTGTAGGGCTGCGGCTTGAGAGAGAGCAGCCTGTAGGTTTCCAGCAGTGCTATCAGAGAGCCTCCGTCATCGTTGGAACCAAGCCCGTAGAGCCTTTCCTCTCCAGTCTTCTCATCCTTCTCCAGCACAGGAGAATAGGGGTCCCTGGTGTATCCGGGGTTCGGCTTGACCGTGTCGATGTGTGCATTCAGCAGGAGCGTCGGCTTCGAGGTGTCCATGCCATGTCGGCACCAGAGATTGTTGCCCCTCCTGCGAGGTTCCAGCAGATCGGCATCCAGCCACGCTTCGAGCGCATCGGCAGCCTCTTCTTCATGTTTGCTCTGGGAAGGTATGGAAATCAGCCTTTCCAGAAGTGAGATGGATCTTAGCATATCAGTGTTCCTCCTTCGGGAGAGTCCCATTTTGTTATCCTGACACTCCCGACTCCCTTGTCTATGGCGGCAAACGCATTGTCGAGCTTGGGGATCATTCCCCCCGCCACGGAGCCGTCCGCCTTCATCTCCGTATAGGTTTCCCTGGTTATCTTCCCTACAGGTTTGCCGTCCTTCCCGAGCACACCCTCCTTCTCGAAACAGAATACGAGCGACACGTCATAATATCCTGACAGAGAAGATGCCACGCTAGAAGCCACCGTATCCGCATTCGTATTGAGCAGGCCTCCCCTGCCGTCGCATGTCAGAGGAGCGACGACCGGAGTTATCCCGGCCTCGAGCAGAGTTCTGAATGCCTCCGCATCCACCTTCCTGACATCTCCCACGAACCCGTAGTCCACGCCGTCCCGGACAGGCCTCCTGTCGGAAAGGATCAGGCCCATGTCGGCGCCTGTCACTCCGAGCGGCTCCAGTCCCTTTGCCTGCAGATATGCCACGAGGCTTTTGTTCACGAGCCCGCCGTACACCATGGCAACTACCTCAAGCATAGGCGCATCCGTGATCCGCCTGCCCTCGACCATCCTTGTCTTGATCCCAAGGCGGGAGGCAAGCGCAGTTGCAGAACGGCCACCGCCATGGACCAGGATTTTGGACCCCTGGATAGCGGCAAAGGCATCGAGCAGAGATTTCTTCCTGCCCTCGTCCTCAAGGATCGCCCCTCCGCATTTCACAACCGTAAGTTTCATTCTCTAAAGCGATTGCAGGATTTTCTTCAACGCAACTTGCGCAGAGACTACCCTGTTTGCAGCCTCAGGAATCACGAGGCTGCGGGGAGAATCTATCACTTCGTCCGTCACGATCATGTTGCGGCGCACGGGCAGGCAATGCATGAAATAGGCATTGTCGGTGACTGCCATCTGACGGGCGCCGACCGTCCATGAAGGATCCTTCGATAGGATCTCGCCATAATGGGAATAAGAGGACCAGTTCTTGGCGTAGACGAAGTCGGCGCCCTCGAACGCCTTCATCTGGTCGTACTCGACCCTGGCGTTCCCGACGAACTGGGGAGCAAGCTCATAGCCCTCCGGCTGAGTGATCACAAAGTCCACGTCGGCGGCATTCATCCACTCTGCGAAAGAGTTCGGAACCGCCTGGGGCAGGTGTCCGGGATGCGGAGCCCAGCTCATCACCACCTTCGGGCGTTTCTTCGAGGTGTGCTCACGGATGGTGATCAGGTCTGCAAATGCCTGGCACGGGTGGACCGTGGCAGACTCGAGGCTCACGACAGGACGTCCGGAGTATTCGATGAACTGGTTGAGAATAGTTTCTGCATAGTCGAATTCCCTGTCCTTCAGGCCCGCGAAGGAGCGGACACCGATGATGTCGCAGTAGCTGCCGATCACGGGAATGGCCTCACGGATGTGCTCCGCCTTGTCGCCGTCCATGACGACTCCGGTCGCGGTCTCAAGCTTCCAGCTCTCGCTGCCGATGTTCAGCACGATGGGATTCATGCCAAGGTTCAGGGCGGCTTTCTGCGTGCTGAGGCGAGTGCGCAGGCTGTTGTTGAAAAATATGATTA
Organism: uncultured Muribaculaceae bacterium; assembly: GCA_964440865.1. Lineage (GTDB taxonomy): Bacteria > Bacteroidota > Bacteroidia > Bacteroidales > UBA932 > Cryptobacteroides. Next base: position 5,516 of record CAYTXA010000016.1, read on the forward strand.
TCATGGTCTTGTCTGCGCCCAGGGCCTTGTCCGCATGCGGATTGGCCTTGACGTAGGCAGCCTCCCGAAGCGCATCTTCGAGCGGGCCTATATCCGAAACATGTAGGAAATTACGCATTATTTTTCAAGTTCTTCGTTCAATGCTTTGAGGAAAATGTCCGCCTGGCTCTTCTGCAGGCAGAGCGGGGCAAGGAGCCGGACCATGTTCTTGCCGGCAACCCCGGTGAAGATATGGTGCTGGTAGAGAAGCCTCTGGCGGAGTTCGGCGATGGGGTCGCGGAATTCGATGCCGAGCATGAGCCCGCGTCCGCGGACTTCTCGGATCTTGTCAGACTGGGGGATGTTGGCTTTCAGGTAATTGCCGACTTCGAGCGCGTTTGCCATGAGATTTTCCTTCTTCATGATGGAGAGCACCGCGAGCGCAGCGCTCATAGCCAGGTAGTTGCCTCCGAATGTCGTTCCGAGCAGACCCTTCGAGGCCTTGAACTCCGGAGAAATCAGGATGCCCCCGATCGGGAACCCGTTCGCCATGCCCTTTGCCATGGATATGATGTCCGGCTTTATCCCCGCCCACTGGTGGGCGAAGAATTTACCGGTCCTGCCGTAGCCGCTCTGCACCTCGTCGAGGATAAGCGGCACGCGGTGCTTCTTGCATGTCGCGCTGAGGGCACGTAGGAAATCGTCCGAGGGAATGTTAATCCCGCCGACACCCTGG
>CAYTXA010000016.1:6269-18873 GCA_964440865.1 uncultured Muribaculaceae bacterium
TTGAGCGGGACAAACGTCACATTGTGGCCGCAGTTGAACGGAGCACGGATCTTCGGGTTGTCAGTCACCGCTACGGCGCCGGACGTACGGCCATGGAAACTGTGGCAGAAGGCGACGATGCGGTCCTTGCCAGTGTGGAATGATGCCAGCTTGAGGGCATTCTCGTTTGCCTCTGCTCCGGAATTCACGAGGAAGAGGGAATAGTCCTCCAGTCCGGAGATTTCCCCGATTTCCTTCGCAAGTTCTTCCTGCATGGGGTTGTGGACACTGTTGGAATAGAACCCGATCTTGCCGAGCTGCTCGGTGACGGCAGCGACATAGTCCGGATGGCAGTGACCGACGGAGATCACGGCGTGGCCGCCGTACATGTCGAGATATTTCGTGCCCTTGTCGTCCCATACCCAGCAGCCCCGGGCCTTGACCGGGACAACATCAAAGAGCGAATATACATCGAAAAGTTTCATATGCAACCTATTGAATTAGAATCGGATAGACTTGAGCGACAGACCTTCGTCCTCGGGAAAGCCGAATACCAGGTTCATGTTCTGGACCGCCTGTCCGGAAGCTCCCTTGACGAGATTGTCGATTATGGAAACGACGTGGACCTTGCGCCCGTACTTGCGGACGCTGAGGATGCATCGGTTGGTCCCGACGACCATCTTCATGTCGATGGAGAACGGAGCCACGCTAGTGAACGGGGCGTCCTTGTAGAAATCCTCATAGATTCCCCTGACCTCGTCTTCGGGAAGGTCGCTGTCGAAATAGGTGCTGACCATGATTCCCCTCGGGAAATCGCCGCGGACCGGGACGAAGGCAAGGCCGGAGCCGTCCTCAGTTGTCGCCGCACCGGCCGCATGGTCCCATCCGAAATCTCCCAAAGTCTGGCAGACCTCGCCGAGGTGCTGGTGGGTAAATGCCTTGTAGACAGACATGTTTCCGCTCCTCCAGCTGAAATGGGTCGTGGCGGAAGGATTCTGTCCGGCTCCCGTGGAACCGGTGACTCCTGTCACGTTGACGCAGGCGGGAAGCTTCGAAGCCATGGGGAGGAGAGACAGCTGGATCGCGGTCGCAAAGCAGCCGGGATTGGCTATGTGCCTTGCGCCCCTGATCTTGTCCCTGTAGGCCTCCGGAAGACCGTAGACGAAGTCTCCGGCGTCCTCCTTCAGGCGGAAGTCGTTGCTTAGGTCGATGATCGCGCCCTTGTATCCTGCCGGAAGGCTTTCCACGTAGGGGCGGGACTTTCCATGGCCGGAGCAGAGGAAGATGACGTCTGCATCTGAGGGATCAGCCTTCTCGCTGAATTCCAGGGAAGTGAGCCCGTAAAGGTCTTCATGCGCAGTCCACACCGGTTCCCCGGCATGGGAGGAGCTTTGCGCGAAGGCCACCTCGACCTCCGGATGGTTCAGCAGAATCCTGAGCAGTTCGCCGGCAGTATATCCGGCGGCACCGATTATGCCAGCCCTTGTCACAGTTCCTTCTCGAGTTTCTGCTCCTCTTCCGGATGGGCGGCATAGTAGACTTTGAGCGGATTGGCCGTGAGCTTGATGAAGCCCTTGGCATCAGCTGCGGTCCAGCCTTTGGCATCCTCTCCGTATGCGCCGAACTTGGTCTTGACGAGGTCGTTCGGGGAAACGACTCCGACCGGTTCGAAGCAATATGGACGCAGGAGCATAGTCACTGTTCCGCTGACATTCCTCTGGCTCTCGCGGAGCATCGCCTCGATGTCGCGCATCACAGGCTCAAGGTACTGGCTCTCATGGGTGAACATTCCATACCAGTTGGAAACCTGTTCTTTCCAGTACTGCTGCCACTTGGTCAGGGTGAACTTCTCGAGGAACTTGTGGGCCGCAATGATCAGCATCGGAGCAGCCGCCTCGAATCCTACGCGGCCCTTGATGCCGATGATAGTGTCGCCGACATGCATGTCACGTCCGATTCCGTAGGGAGCCGCAATTTTCTCGACCGCCTGGATTGCCTCGACGGGATTGTCGTAGACGTCGCCGTTGACAGCGACAAGCTCTCCCTTGCTGAACTTCAGCGCAATTTTCTCCTCGCCGGTCTTGGTGATCTGCTTGAGATAGGCGCTCTCGGGAAGCCCCTTCGCGGAATCGAGGATTTCTCCGCCGCAGATGGACGTGCCCCAGAGCCCGACATTGTAGGAGTACTTTGCCTTCGTAAAGTCGGCCTTGTAGCCGTGCTTCTCGAGGTATTCGATTTCCGACTGGCGGCTGAGGTTGTTGTCACGGGTCAAGGTGATGATCTCCATCTCCGGAGCCATGATCTGGAACGTCATGTCAAAACGTACCTGATCATTTCCTGCGCCGGTGGATCCATGGGCTATTGCCTTGGCACCCACTTCCTTGGCATAGCGTGCTATCGCCATGGCCTGGAAGATTCTCTCAGACGATACGGAGATCGGGTATGTGCCGCCGCGGAGGACGTTCCCGAAGACCATGTACTTGATGCTTTTGTCGTAATACTCCCTGGTGACGTCGAGGGTGACATATTTCTTCGCGCCGAGGGCATAGGCCTTTGCCTCGTTCTCGGCAAGCTGTTCGGGGCTGAAGCCGCCGGTGTTGGCGCATGCCGCATAGACCTCGCATCCCTTTTCCTTGGCAAGGTACATGACAGTGTAGGAGGTGTCGAGTCCGCCGCTGAACGCTACGACGACCTTCTTGCGGTCCACGTGCTTGTCCGGGTCATAGAGAAGGCCCGTGCAGAGGCAGCGCGTGTAGTTGTTCCTCTTCAGGACATCGAAGTTGATGCAGTTCTCGCAGTCCTTCCAGAATTCGGGATCCTTCGTGAGCTCGGAGAAGGTGACAGGCACGAATCCGAGCTGGGTGTTCATCTTCATGACTGCCATTCCGGTAGTCAGGCTGAAGATCTTTGCATGGGGGAATTTCGTCCTCGAAAGGTCGAAGATATGCTGCTTGATCTGCTTTGCCAGGCCCATGCCACGGAATTTCTCCTTGACGATCAGGCCGGAATTGGCCACGTAATTCTTGTTGTCCCAGTCCTCGATGAAGCTGAAACCGGCGAATTCGTCGCCGCAAAGTGCGATGACAGCTTTCCCTTCCTTGATCTTGTTCGCAAGGTATTCAGGGCTGCGGCGCGCGATTCCTGTTCCACGAACTTTCGCGGCAGCTGCCACGGTCTCAAGGATTTCATCGACATACTTCAGGTGCTCAGGGGTAGCAACCTGGACGGTAAACTTTGTATCCATTGTTAAGTTGTATAAATATTCACTTTCGATGCAAATATATGCATCAAAAGTGAATAATCAAATAGTATCCTGAATAAATATTAATATTCCTCGCGTGCCTTGATCTTGACAGCGCCCTTGGGCAGGTCCGTGAAGGCCTTGATGAACATCATCGAGAGCCTCGGGTCAGTGAACAGAGGGATATTGTGGTCCACGGCGGCACGGCGGATGTGGTATCCGTTGTCCAGCTCGCGTTCCGTGTAGTCCTTGGGGATGTTCACGACCATGTCCACGCTCTTGCGGCGGATGAGGTCCATGGCAGTGGGGAACATTTCCTTCAGGGCAGGATTGCTCTCCTCGCTGGGCCAGAGGGCTCTCATGCAAGGCACATCGTTGTCAGTCAGGTACTTGTAGGTACCGCCCGTAGCGTAGAGACGGAATCCCTTTGCAGCCAGCTTCCTGCAGGACGGCAGCATATCGGCTTTCTGGCGGGCGTCGCCCGTGGAAAGGAGTATGGTCTTGTAGGGGACGGGATTTCCGACCGAGATCAGCGACTTCAGAAGGGCCTCGTCCATGTCGTCTCCGAAGCATCCTACCTCGCCGGTCGAGGACATGTCCACTCCGAGCATCGGGTCCGCCTTGTCAAGCCTCGAGAAGGAGAACTGTGCGGCCTTGACTCCGACGTAGGGGATGTCGAACATGCTGACGCCGGGGGATGCCGGATGCTCGCCGAGCATGACTTCTGTCGCAAGTTCTATGAGGTTGACTTTCATGACCTTGGACACGAACGGGAAGCTTCTCGAAGCCCTCAGGTTGCACTCGATGACGAGCACGTCGTTGTCGCGGGCAAGGAACTGGATGTTGAACGGGCCGGAGATATGGAGCGCACCGGCAATCTTCGAGGATATGTTGCGGATCTTGCGGATGGTCTCGACGTAGAGCCTCTGGGGCGGGAATACTATGGTTGCGTCTCCTGAATGGACGCCCGCATATTCGACATGCTCGGAGATGGCATACTGAAGAATCTTGCCGCCGTCGGCAACGGCATCGTACTCGACCTCGCGGCACCTCTGCATGAACTTCGAGATCACGACAGGATGGTCGCTGGAGACTTCAGCCGCAGCGGAAAGGAAGCCGCTGAGATGCTGCTCGTCATGGCATACGTTCATGGCAGCGCCGCTGAGCACGTACGATGGACGCACGAGCACCGGGAATCCGACCTTTGCGATGAATTCCTCGACACCCTTCAGGCTCGTCGCCTCCGTCCATGCCGGCTGGTCAATCCCGAGGCTGTCGACGATGCTCGAGAACTTGTCCCTGTCCTCTGCCTTGTCTATGTCGTAGGCATCGGTACCGAGAATCGGCACTCCCCTCTTTTCCAGGCTCATGGCCAGGTTGTTGGGAATCTGTCCTCCCACGGAGACAACCACTCCGCCGGGTTTCTCGGCATCGATGATGTCCATCACTCTCTCGAGGGTAAGCTCCTCGAAATAGAGCCTGTCGCAGATGTCATAGTCCGTGGATACGGTCTCGGGGTTGCAGTTTATCATGATTCCCCGGCGTCCGTGCTGGCGGAGAGTGTCGAGGCATGTGACTGAGCACCAGTCGAATTCCACGGAGCTTCCAATCCTGTAGGCGCCGGACCCGATCACGATGACACTCTTCCCGTCGTCTTCCGGGACCACATCGCTCGTGTCTCCTCCATATGTCAGGTAGAGGTAGTTCGTCTTGGCGGGGAACTCGGCGGCAAGGGTATCTATCTGCTTGATCCTGGGCACAATGCCCTCTTTCTTCCTTTCCTCGCGGATATCGTCGGCAGACTTTCCGGCCAGAAGGCCTATCTGTTTGTCGGAGAATCCCTTGCGCTTAGCCTCGATCAGAATTTCGTGGTCCAGCTTTCCGGTCTTGAGCTTTCCGGCAAGGTCAACGATACCCTTGAGCTTGTAGAGGAACCATTTGTCTATCCTGGTGAGAAGGTGGATCCTGTCCACGCTCCATCCTTCCTGCAGGCACTGCGAAATCACGAAGATTCGGGAATCCGTCGGGTCCTTGAGTTCTTCCTCAAGTTCGGAATCGGGAGTCTTGGCCATCTTGTTGCAGACGAAGCCTTCCGCTCCCTGCCCGATGCTGCGGAGTCCTTTCTGCAGAGCCTCCTCGAATGTCCTGCCGATGCTCATCACCTCTCCTACGCTCTTCATGCTCGACCCGATCCTGCGGGAAACTCCGGCGAACTTGGCGAGGTCCCAGCGGGGAATCTTGCAGACTACATAGTCGAGAGCCGGCTCGAAGAACGCGGGCGTGGTCTTGGTGACAGAGTTGCTGAGGTCGAAGAGGCCGTAGCCGAGGGCGAGCTTCGCGGCGATGAAGGCGAGAGGATATCCGGTAGCCTTCGACGCGAGGGCGGAAGAACGGCTCAGCCTGGCGTTGACCTCGATGACCTTATAGTCCATTGAATCAGGGTCATAGGCATACTGCACATTGCACTCTCCGACGATTCCGATGTGGCGGACGATGCGGATGGCGATTTCCCTGAGGTGGAAATAATCCTTGTTGCTGAGAGTCTGCGAGGGGGCTACGACGATGCTCTCTCCGGTATGGATTCCGAGAGGGTCAAAGTTCTCCATGTTGCAGACGGTGATGCAGTTGTCGTAGCTGTCCCTGACGACCTCGTATTCTATTTCCTTCCATCCCTTGAGCGATTTCTCGACGAGAACCTCGCCGGAGAAGGAGAAGGAGCGGCTGCAGAGCGATACCAGTTCTTCCTCGCTGTCGCAGAATCCGGAGCCAAGTCCGCCGAGCGCATATGCCGCACGGATGATGACCGGATAGCCAAGCGATTTGGCGGCCGCCTTTGCCTCGGCGACGGAATGGGCAGGGTGCGACTTTATCGTGTTCACTCCGATCTCGTCCAGTCTCTCGACGAAGAGTTCCCTGTCTTCCGTGTCCATGATCGCCCTGACAGGCGTTCCGAGCACTTTCACTCCGTATTTCTCAAGCGTGCCGCTCTCATGTAGGGCGACACCGCAGTTGAGCGCGGTCTGGCCGCCGAACGAGAGCAGGATTCCCTGGGGGCGTTCTTTCTCGATCACGCCCTTGACGAACTCCGGCGTGACGGGAAGGAAATAAACCTTGTCGGCAACACCTTCGGATGTCTGGACCGTCGCGATGTTCGGGTTCACGAGCACAGTCTCTATCCCCTCTTCCTTCAGGGCCTTGAGGGCCTGGCTTCCGGAGTAGTCGAACTCTCCGGCCTGTCCGATCTTGAGGGCGCCGGAACCGAGGAGCAAAACTTTCTTTATTTCTGGATTTTTCATGGCAAACGGTTCTATAACAGGGAGATGAATTGGTCGAAGATGAAAGATGCGTCGGTCGGGCCGCCGGATGCCTCCGGGTGGAACTGGACGGAGAAGAAGGGCTTCGACTTGTGGCGGATGCCCTCATTCGTGCCGTCGTTCATGTTGACGAACCATGGTTCCCAGTCCTTTCCGAGGGTGGCGGGATCGACAGCGTATCCATGGTTCTGCGAAGTGATCAGGCACTTGTCGGAACCGACCATGCGGACCGGCTGGTTGTGGCTCCTGTGGCCATACTTGAGCTTGAACGTCTTCGCGCCTCCCGCCCTGGCGAGCAGCTGGTTGCCCATGCAGATGCCGAAGACAGGCTTATCCATGTTCAGAGCCTGACGGATGTGCTCGACCGTGACATCGCACCAAGACGGGTCTCCAGGGCCGTTGGAGATGAGCAGCCCGTCGTAGTCCATACCGAGGAAATCATAGTCCCAGGGGACCCTGACAACTTCCACGTTCCTCTCGATGAGGCAGCGGAGAATGTTGTGCTTCACGCCGCAGTCCACGACCACGACCCTCTTCTCCCCTTCTCCGTACCTGAGGACTTCCTTGCAGCTCACTTCGGAAGTCTGGTTGCGGTCTCCAGGATCCTCGACCGTCTCGAGTGGCGTGCATCCTTCCGGCACGATCTGCGCCGTCATGGAGCCTTCCTCCCTGAGGACTTTCGTGAGTTCCCTCGTGTCCACGCCGCATATTGCAGGTATCTTGTTCTCCTTCAGCCAGTCACCGAGGCTCTTGACCGCATCGAAGTGGCTGTAGTCGGAAGAATAGTCGCTCACGACAAGACCCTTGACCTAGATCTTCTCCGATTCGAAGTTCTTCGAGAGTCCGTTCTCCAGGGCGTTTTCCGGCACGCCGTAGTTTCCGACAAGAGGATAGGTCACGCAGAGGATCTGTCCGTTGTACGAAGGGTCAGTAAGGCTTTCGGGATATCCAACCATTGCTGTCGAAAAGACAGCCTCGCCTCCCGCCGGCGCTTCATACCCGAAGGTCTGACCGGAGAATGTCCGTCCGCCCTTGAGAATCAGTTTTGCTTTCATATTCTGTTCGAATTCGTTTTTTCTGTTTCTACTTCAACTTGTTCTGCAGATCCGGAATATTTGCTTCCATGGACCCCAGAACCTTGTGGGCATCGTAGCCCTCGCGCAGCATCACGAATATCGTATCGTCTCCGGCGATGGTGCCCATGATTTCTTCCATCGGAATCGAATCCACCGCAGCAGCCACCGCGCTCGCGAACCCCGGCCGGGTCCTGATGACGCACATCTGCCCGGAAAACTCGATGCTCACGATGCTGGAATCATAGGAATGGAAACTCTGGGCATTGTTCTGGACACGGTAGAAATAGCCGCCGGCGCCATGGGTCTTGACAATCCTCATCTCCCGGAGGTCGCGTGACAGAGTTGCCTGGGTCACGTTCACTCCGCGGCTCGCCAGCAGACTGGTAAGTTCTTCCTGGCTAGCCACATTTCCTCCCAGTACGATCTCGCGCACCAAGTTTTGTCTGGCTGTCTTGTCCATCTCGATGTTTTTCTGTTAGTGGTTGTCTGCAAAAATACAACTTTATTGCATACAGCATGCATAAAGATGGATTTTCATTCACAGCTGGGTATAAAAAAAGGCAACCCCCGTCGGAGTTGCCTCTTATACTAAAGAAATATCTTTTCGAAGTGTACTGTCATTATTCAGCGGCCTTGCCGTTGCTTCCGAGGACGTCTACGATCTTGTGGATGTAGAGCTTCTTCATCTCGTCACGAGCAGGTCCGAGGTACTTGCGCGGGTCGAAGACTGCGGGATCGTGATAGAGCACCTGACGTACGGCTGCGGTCATTGCGAGACGGGAGTCGGAGTCGATGTTGATCTTGCAGACAGCGCTCTTTGCGGCCTCGCGGAGCTGCTCCTCGGGGATACCTACTGCATCGGGAAGCTTTCCGCCGTTGGCGTTGATGATGTCGACATATTCCTGGGGAACGGAAGAAGATCCATGGAGCACTATCGGGAATCCGGGGAGCTTCTTTTCGATCTCGTGGAGAACGTCGAATGCAAGGGGCGGGGGTACGAGACGGCCGGTCTTCGGGTCACGGGTGCACTGCTCGGGCTTGAACTTGTATGCGCCGTGGCTTGTTCCGATGGAGATGGCGAGGCTGTCGCATCCTGTACGCTTGCTGAAGTCGATGACTTCCTCGGGACGGGTGTAGTGGGATTCCTCGGCGGAAACCTCATCCTCGACACCGGCGAGCACGCCGAGCTCAGCCTCAACGGTAACGTCATACTTATGTGCGTAGTCTACGACCTTCTTGGAGAGGGCGATGTTGTCCTCATAGGGAAGAGCGGAGCCGTCGATCATGACGGAAGAGAATCCCATGTCTACGCAGTCCTTGCAGAGTTCGAAGGAATCGCCATGGTCAAGATGGAGGACGATCTCAGGATGAGCCCAGCCAAGGCTCTTCGCATACTCAACGGCACCTTCTGCCATGTACCTCAGGAGGATAGGGCTGGCGTAGTTGCGGGCGCCCTTGGAAACCTGGAGGATGACAGGAGACTTCTCCTCAGCAGCAGCCATTACGATGGCCTGGAGCTGCTCCATAGTGTTGAAGTTGAAAGCGGGGATGGCGTAGCCACCCTTTACGGCCTTTGCAAACATCTCTCTGGTGTTTACGAGGCCCAGATCTTTATATGAAACCATAATTCTGAAAAAAAATAATTCCGTTTCGTTGTTTTCTGTCCGAAGACGGTATTTTTCCTGCAAAAATTCTGCCTCGCACCGGCGTCGGCAGGCAATTTCAGCCTATATTGAAGCCAAAACCGTTTTCGTTCGGAAAACTGTACAAAAATGCATATTTTTGTGGAAATAAAAGAAAAACAGCCGTCGGAATACCCACAGGCAAGATTGAACGATATATCATGAGTCCCATTAACAAAGGAAAAGTTCTGATTTTCTCCGCCCCGTCCGGTTCGGGGAAAAGCACGGTCGTCGGCCATATCCTCTCCCGGCGCGATGACATAGAGTTTTCCGTCTCCGCGACGTCCCGTCCGCCCCGCGGACAGGAGCAGGATGGCAGGGAATACTATTTCCTGTCTGTCGACGAGTTCCGCAGGCGCATTGCCGAGGACATGTTCGTAGAGTACCAGGAAGTCTACGAAGGGCGTTTCTACGGCACGCTGAAGTCCGAGGTCGAAAGGATCTGGGCAAAGGGGCATGCGATTGCCTTCGACGTGGACGTGAAGGGAGGCGTGAACCTGAAGAAGTATTTCGGGGACAATGCGCTTTCCGTGTTCATCCAGGCTCCTTCGGTCGAAGAGCTTAGGAGGCGTCTTGTAGGAAGGGGCACGGATTCCCCGGAGGAGATAGATCGCAGGATTGCAAAGGCTTCCGAGGAGATGACCTATGCTCCGAAGTTCGACAGGATACTGGTCAACGATGATCTCGCCACCGCCCTCGCCGAGGCTGACGCGATGGTGGATGATTTCCTGAACCGCCCGTAAAGATGAAGATAGCGGTATACTCCGGATCATTCAATCCTCTCCACATAGGGCACCTGGCAATCATGGAGTACCTGACGGTGAAGAGCGATTTCGACTGGGTATACCTGGTCGTCTCGCCCCAGAACCCCTTCAAGTCGGCCCACAATCTCGAGACTGCGGAGGACAGGTATGAGGCCGCCGTCGCGGCAGTGCGCCGGCATCCGGACCTGCACGTGTGGGTGGACGACATCGAGATGAAGATGGCCCCGCCGCACTACACGATCAAGACGCTCGATGCGCTGCGCCGCCGCGAGCCGGAGAATGAGTTCACTCTTGTGATAGGGGCGGACAACCTCACGAACATCCGCGGGTGGAGGGATTTTCCCCGTCTGCTGCGCGACTATGGCGTGGTCGTCTTTCCTCGCAAGGGGCATGACCCCAATGCGGAGAAGGCGAGGCTGCTGAGGGAGTGCGCTCTGTCGCCATCTCCCTATGGCCATGATACTGAGACCATTGCGGGAGATGACATCGGAGGAATGGGGGGATTCGAAAGCCTGAGGGACCACATCTACAATATCCGGGTTCTGGACATGCCGGAGGTGGACATTTCTTCCACCGAGATCCGAAAGGGGCTCGCCGAGGGCCGCGACATGTCTGCATATCTGATGTAACAAACCATGGACAAGAACCATATCGAGACCGAGCGGAAATTCCTTGTCCGCTCAGACGCATTCATAGCGGCTTCCACAGGGAGCCACCGCATAAAGCAGGGATACATAGCGCATGACGGGGGCAACACTGTCCGCGTGAGACTCTGGGATGACCATGCCTACCTCACGATCAAGGGACCCGGGGACCCGACTGGCATGAGCCGTTTCGAATGGGAAAAGGAAATCCCCGTCGCAGACGCGGAGGCGCTCTTTGCCCTCTGCCATGGAAAATTCATCGACAAGACCCGCTACATCGTGCCGGCAGACGAAGCCTTCTCCGGTCAGTCCTCTCCTTCCTCCAGTCAGGCCGCCGCCCTGACCGCCGCACATTCCTCCGCCCCGGCCGCCACCTACTCCGGTTCGGGTATTTCCTCAGGCACAGCCGCCTCAAGCTCCCCCGCCGCTCTGTCAGACAGCCCTTCCACATCATCCCTGAACTTCGAAGTCGATGTTTTCTACGGCAGCAACCAGGGGCTCGTCATGGCCGAAATCGAACTTCCGTCCCAGGACACCCCGTTCCCGCACCCCTCCTGGCTCGGCGAGGAAGTCACCGGCGACCACCGCTACTACAACTCCCAGCTCCTCGACAAACCCTTCAGCTCCTGGAAATAACTGCCGTCTGTCCGCTTTTTTCGCATCCCGGCCTTACCCGGCATTTTGCCTTCTCGCACTTTACCCCGAATTCCCCGCCTAAAGGGGCATCCTCCTGCACCTTGGGTCGGCTTTCCCCGGCATTTCCCGACGGACGATACATCCTCCTGCACCTTTGGGCGACTTAGGGTTGGGACAAAGAGCACGAAAAGGTTTTAGGCGTGTATTCCTCTGACCCTAAGATTGGAGCAAAGAACATGAAAAGGTTTTAAGTGCGACTTCGTCCGTCCTCAGGGTCAGGGCAGGGAACAAAAAGGGCCGAAAACACTCCCTCGTCCGACTTATCCTCACGCGAATGGCAAACTTCCCGACCATTCGGGAGAGTTTTCGGGCATTTTCTCGCTCACCTGGCAGGATTGCAGGCCAGTCGCGTGAGCTTAAATCGTTATTTCATACTCAAATGGTAGAACTCCCTGCCAAGTAAGGGATGTTCTGAAGAAGAAGGGTGAAGGTGAAGGCAAAAGTGAAGGTAAAAGTGAAGGTAAAGAAGAGACTGGTACACGCGCCGGCGGACGTGTCCACCCACGGACTCGGGCAGGGGGACGGGGCACGCGGAGAGAAGTTCCGCGGAGCGGGACGCAGGATACGGTGGGAGGGGCTGGAGCGGAGCTGCGAAGCGGAGTTCCGCCGGCGGCTGCACCAGACTGGCATCAGCCGGAATGCGAGGAATGACGGGGCTGCATAGGCAATTTGTCGCCGTACAGGTAGTTCAGCCGAGCCAGGAGCACCCGCCACTGCCCTGTGCCGTATTGATGGCATAGCTTCCATTGGATGACCGGGATCAGCAAGGGACGACCGGGAGCGGCGGAGGGTCTGGATGCGGAAACGGGAGGCGAGGGGGCTGGATACGAAAAAAGGCGGTAGCCGAAGCCATCGCCTTTATCTGGATGTCAAGCGCTGGTACCCGAGAGGGTTCCGGACGCCGGACGCTGAAATTACTGCTCGTCAGGGCCCTGATTGTCAGGACCGGGGTTGCCACCCTGAGGTCCCTGAGGACCACGCTGACCGCCGAAGGGGTTGCCGCCCTGAGGTCCCTGAGGACCCTGCTGGGCACCAGCTGCACCATACATGCTCTGGCTGGCAGCCTGCCAAGCGTTGTTGAGAGCCTCGGTGTAACGGTCGACATCGGAGATATTCTGGCTCTTTACAGCCTCCTTGAGGGAAGCAAGCGCAGAATCAATGGCACCTCTCTTGTCTGCAGGGATCTTGTCGCCATAGTCCTTCAGGTT
>CAYTXA010000017.1:0-18726 GCA_964440865.1 uncultured Muribaculaceae bacterium
GATTGCAAAGGTACGCACTTTTTCCTTTCTTCCAAACTTTTCCCGGAAAATTTTTGGAGATTTTTTCCGGGCAAATAAGCTTCAGCCGATTTAAGCAATTCAAACTGCGTGCGTTGCAAATGCAAAAAAATTTCGGCCTCCGGAATGACGATTCCGAAGGCCGAAACGGCTAAACGTTTAACAACTGTTAGTACTCAGGCTGAGCCGGTGCTATAGGTGCAGTAGTGGGTTCAGGAATGTCCACGATACCGCACTCAGTTGTAAGGAACATGCCTGCTACAGAAGCGGCATTCTCGAGAGCGACCCTGGAAACCTTTGTAGGATCAATGACACCAGCCTCATAGAGGTTCGTGTACTCGCCAGTGCGGGCATTGTATCCGAAGTCATCCTTTCCCTCGCGGATCTTGTTGATGACAACGCTGCCCTCGACACCTGCATTTGCGGTGATCTGGCGCAGAGGCTCCTCAAGAGCACGCTTTACGATATGGATACCGGTGGTCTCGTCCTCATTGTCTCCCTTGAGACCTTCGAGAGCCTGTGCAGCACGGATGTATGCAACTCCGCCACCAGGAAGATATCCTTCCTCGACTGCGGCACGGGTTGCGTTGAGCGCATCCTCTACCCTATCCTTCTTCTCTTTCATCTCGACCTCGGTAGCTGCACCCACATAGAGGACAGCGACACCGCCGACGAGCTTTCCGAGACGCTCCTGGAGTTTCTCCCTGTCATAGTCGGAAGTGGTGGTCTTGATCTGCTTGCGGATGGCATCTGCCCTCTCCTGGATAGCCTGCTTGTCACCCTTTCCGCCTACGATGGTGGTGTTGTCCTTTGTGATGGTGACCTTCTCGGCATTACCGAGCATGTCAGGAGTCGTGTTCTCAAGAGTGAAGCCACGATCCTTGCTGACAACTACGGCACCTGTCAGAGTGGCAATATCCTGAAGCATCTCCTTGCGGCGGTCGCCAGAGCCCGGAGCCTTGACGGCAGCAACCTTCAGCGTGCCACGGAGCTTGTTGACAACTAGCGTCGTAAGAGCCTCTCCGTCGACATCCTCGGCGATGATCAGCAGGGACTTTCCGTCACGGGCGACATTCTCGAGGATAGGAAGCAGATCCTTCATCGTGCTGATCTTCTCCTCGCAGATGAGAATATCCGGAGTCTCAAGGTCAGCCTCCATCTTGTCGGAGTCTGTCATGAAATAAGGAGAAATGTAGCCCCTGTCGAACTGCATACCTTCTACTACCTTGACCTCTGTCTCGGTACCCTTGGCCTCCTCAACGGTGATGACACCATCCTTCTTGACCTTGCTCATGGCATCAGCGATGAGCTTGCCGATTGTGGCATCGTTGTTTGCGGAAACTGTGCCGACCTGCTCTACCTTGGAATAATCCTCGCCGACAGTCTGGCTATGCTTCTTGAGGTCATCTACGACAACAGCTACTGCCTTGTCGATACCCCTCTTGAGGTCCATGGGATTGGCACCTGCGGTGACATTCTTGAGGCCTACATTGATGATAGCCTGGGCAAGGACGGTAGCGGTGGTGGTACCGTCACCGGCCTGCTCGTTGGTCTTGGAAGCAACTTCCTTCACCATCTGGGCGCCCATGTTCTCGAAACGGTCCTTGAGCTCTACCTCCTTTGCTACGGTAACACCATCCTTGGTGACCTGTGGAGCACCGAACTTCTTGTCGATCACGACATTGCGACCCTTCGGGCCAAGTGTGACCTTTACTGCATCAGCAAGGGCATCAGCACCCTTCTTCATCTTCGCGCGTACTGTTGCGTCGAACTGTATATCTTTTGCCATAGTTTCTATCTCCTATATATAATTAAAGTATTGCCATGATGTCGGACTGGCGCACGATCAGGTATTTCTTTCCATCGACCTCAACTTCGGTCCCGGCATACTTGCCGTAGAGGACTTCGTCTCCGACCTTGACTTCCATAGGCTCATCCTTCTTTCCGGGACCAGCCGCAACGACTTTCCCCTGCTGGGGCTTCTCTTTCGCAGTATCAGGAATGTAAAGACCCGACGCCGTCTTCGTCTCAGCCTCCTTGGGCTCGAGAACTACTCTATCAGCTAATGGTTTAAGCATAATGTATTATTTTTTGTTCTGTTTTTAAAACTAAACCGCCCCGCATCGCGGGACGGTTAAAGCATAAACAACTGCCGTGCAATTGGGCAGGAGTGACATTTTGTCAGTGACGGATTGTACTATCCTATCTGGGAGCCGTTGGCAAGAACCTCTGCCGGGGTCAGGAACCGCATGGTCCCGTCACCCTGCTGGGCCATGAGAATCATGCCCTTGGACTCGATACCGCGTATCGTGCGGGGCTTGAGGTTGGCAAGGATACAGATCTGCTTGCCGACCATGTCTTCGGGAGAGTAGAACTTGGCGATTCCCGACACGATCGTGCGCTGGTCCAGTCCGGTATCGATCGTGAGCTTGAGGAGCTTGTCGGTCTTCGGCACTCTCTCTGCCGCCAGGACAGTGGCAGTTCGGATGTCCATCTTCTGGAAATCCTCGAACTCGACTTCGGGACGGAGCGGCTCGACGTGGTGCGCAACCTCCTCGGCTGCCTTTTCGGCAGCAGCCTTGGCATTGGCAGCCTTCGTTGCCTCAAGCTTTGCGACCTGGGCGTCGACAACGCTGTCCTCGATCTTGGCAAAGAGGAGTTCAGCATTTCCGAGCTCATGGCCGGCGGGAAGAATCTGGCTCTCTCCAAGCATGTCCCAATTCAGGACAATCTCGTAGTCTTCCTTCTGTCTTTCGCCGAGGGACAGGGTGTGGCGGGCACATCCGCTGCCTTCGGGGTAGCAGTTCTCCGTATTTCCGAATCCCGTCTCGTCGCCGCGGCGATGGTCACGGCCGGCATCGAGGCCGACACGCAGGATCCCGCGGAGCTTCTCGGCGGAGAAGGGAACGAAGGGCTCGAAAGCGATTGCGAGATTTGCGCAGATCTGCAGGGCGACATTCAGGATCGAACCTGCCCTTTCGAGGTCTGTCTTGGCAACTTTCCACGGCTCGGTGTCGGAGATGAACTTGTTCCCGACGCGTGCGATGTCCATGGCATCGACGACAGCCTGGCGGAAATGGAATGTCTCAATGTCTTTCTCCAGGGTCCTGCGAAGTTCAGGAATCTGGGAAAGAGCCTCATTGTCAATAGGTTCAGGTTTGGTGTAGGGCGGAACCTTTCCTCCGAAATACTTGCCCGTGAGGACGACGGCGCGGTTCACGAAATTGCCGAAGATTCCGACAAGCTCGCTGTTGTTGCGCTGCTGGAAATCCTTCCACGTGAAGTCGTTGTCCTTTGTCTCGGGGGCATTCGCGCAGAGGACGTACCGGAGCACATCCTCCTTCCCGGGGAACTCTTCCTCATACTCATTGAGCCATACTGCCCAGTTCTTCGATGTCGAGAGCTTGTTGCCCTCGAGATTGAGGAACTCGTTCGCGGGCACATTGTCCGGAAGGATGTATGAGCCCTCCGCCTTCAGCATGGACGGGAAGACAATGCAATGGAACACGATATTGTCCTTCCCGATGAAGTGCACGAGGCGTGTGCCCTCCTTGTCCTTCCACCATTTCTCCCATGAATTCGGGAGAAGTTCCTGGGTGTTGGAAATGTAGCCGATGGGCGCATCGAACCATACATAGAGCACCTTCCCTTCTGCGCCTTCGACAGGAACTGGGATACCCCAGTCGAGGTCACGGCTGACCGCACGGGGCTGGAGATGTCCGTCGAGCCAGCTCTTGCACTGCCCGTAGACATTTGTCTTCCATTCCTTGTGCTGGGCGAGGATCCAGTCGCGGAGCCATGGTTCATACTCATTCAGAGGCAGATACCAATGCTTGGTCTTGACCTTGATCGGCTCGGACCCGCTGAGCGCGGACTTCGGGTTGATCAGTTCCTCGGGACTTAGCGTGCTTCCGCACTTCTCGCACTGGTCGCCGTAGGCGTTGGGATTCCCGCACTTGGGGCATGTGCCGGTGATGTACCTGTCTGCGAGGAAAGTCTTCGCCTCCGTGTCATAGTACTGCTCGGTTTCCTTCTGGATGAACTTGCCGTCGTCGTAGAGCTTGCGGAAGAAATCCGCCGCATTCCTGCAATGCACCTTCGAAGTCGTCCGGGAGTAGATGTCGAAGTTGATTCCAAGTCCCGTGAAAGAGTCCTTGATGATCTTGTTGTACTTGTCCACGACATCCTGGGGAGTAATCCCCTCCTTCTTAGCCCGGATGGTGATCGGGACTCCGTGCTCATCGCTTCCGCAGACATAGAGCACGTCCTCGCCCCTCATCCTAAGGTATCTGACATAGACATCTGCCGGGACATAGACTCCGGCAAGGTGTCCGATGTGCACAGGCCCGTTGGCATAGGGCCGCGCGCATGTCACAAGTGTTCTTTTGTATTTCTTCTCCATAATTATGGTGTTTATAATCTTCCTGATTTCTCGTCTATCCTAAGCCTGAGCTGGTTCAGCTGCTGGATTTCCGCCAGAATCCGGAACTGTTCGTCCGCCCCGGAGATGCCCTTGAGCTGCTCTCGGAGCTCCATGGCCCTGTACTGCAGCCTCTTGGACTGGTAGACCAGGATAGCCTTCGGAACTTCCGTCACGAGCATTGTCCCGGTCGAAGTCAGTGCCGACCTGAAATCCCGGACCGTAATAGCGTAGCGCTCCTGCGTGAGGCGGGCAGTCATCTCGGCTACCGTCCTGTCCTCCCCGTCCATCAGGGAGCGCAGTATCTTGTCCTTCGTCACTGCCTCGTCGGAATCGTACCACTGGAAAAACGCCTCGTACGTTTTCCTGTAGACAGAATTTTCCAGCTCATGCTTGTCCGACTCGAGCGCTGTCCTGATGAACTCGGCCACGGTGTACTGGTAGGAGGGATCATAGAACTCGGAATCGCTTTCGAACTCCATCGCTTCGAGCCCATGGTTCAATATGAACCAGACAAGGTCGTGTTCCGCCGGCGCAAGGAAAGGCACCTCGAAGATGACAGAGCTCGCATCAGGAGCCGGAGTTTCAGGAGTTTTCCTCTCTTCAGGGACATATTCCCTCTCCCGGTACGGGGTCTCCTGCCCGCGTTCCCTTGCCGCAGCCTTCCTGTCGTCCTCCAGCATCTTCTCGCGCGTTGTGCGTATCCTTCCGAAGATGATCTGGTCGTCGATCCCGAACTTCTTCGCGCTCGCCTGGGCATAGACCGTCCTCTTCACGGCATCCGGTATCTGCGCGATCGTGTCCGAGATGTCGTTGATCAGGTCGGCGCGCCTGAGAGGGTCGTCGCCGGCATCGGAAAGAAGCAGGTCTGTCTTGAACTCGATGAAGTCCTGCTCATGGGCCGAGAGGAAAGCCTCCACCTCCTGCAGCGTATGCTTCCTGGAGTATGAATCCGGGTCATCCCCGTCGGGAAGCAGGACCACTTTCACGTTCAGTCCCTCCTTCAGGACCAGCCCGATGCCTCGGAGCGCAGCGTGGATTCCCGCAGAGTCGCCGTCGTACATGATCGTGACGTTCTGCGTGAATTTCCTTATGAGCCGGATCTGCGGGATTGTCAGCGAAGTACCGCTCGAAGCCACGACATTCGTTATGCCAAGCTGGTGCATGCTGAGCACATCGTAGTATCCCTCAACAAGATAGCACTTGTCCCTTCGGGTTATCTCGCTTTTCGCGAACCAGATTCCGTAGAGCGTCTCGCTCTTGTCGTAGATTTCGGACTGCGGAGAGTTGACGTACTTGGCGATGGTCTTGTCCGAACGGAAAGTGCGTCCGCCGAAGCCGATGACACGTCCGCTCACGGAATGGATCGGGAACATGACCCTGTCGAAGAACCTGTCCGCTACCCTTCCGTCGTCGTACTTTATGCAGAGGCCCGTGTCGACGAGATATTCTTCCTTGTAGCCCTTTGCCAGGGCAGCGTTCAGCAGGGCATGGCGGTCTTTCGGAGCCCACCCGAGCCCGTACTTGCGGATCGTCTCCTCTTCCATCCCGCGGCTGCGGAAATACGCAAGCCCCACGGAATGGCCTTCCGGTGTGGAAAGCTGCTCCACGAAGTACTTCTCGGCAAAATCATTGACGATGAAGAGACTCTCGCGGCGCTGCTTTGCGGCAAGCTCCTCGGGAGTCTCCTCTTTTTCAACTATTTCTATGTTGTATTTCCGCGCCAGATACTTCAGCGCCTCCGGATAGGTCATGCCCTCATGCTCCATCACGAAGCCTACGGCAGTACCGGATTTCCCGCACCCGAAGCATTTCCATATCCCTTTCGACGGAGACACATAGAACGACGGGGTCTTCTCGTTGTGGAACGGGCAGCAGGCCACATAGTTGGCACCTCGCCTCTTCAGAGAAACGAAGTCCCCGATGACATCGGCAACCTGCGCCGCGTCAAGGATCTTGCTGACCGTCTCGGGCGGAATCATCCCCTGTCAGCCCTAGAACGGCATGTCGTCGGAACTCACGGAAGGCATATCTTCCATGGTAGGAGCAGGAGCCTCATTTGCCGGAGGTTCCGGGACAGACTGCCGCGAAGGTGCCTGCGGAGCTGCTGCCTGCTGCGCGGCAGGAGCAATCCTGTATGCGCGGAGGTCGGTGTACCAGCGTCCGTTGAACTCACGGCTGGAAACCGAAAAGGAGACCTTGACCTGGTCGCCGACATTGAATTTCCTCAGCTCTTCGACTCTGTCCTGTCCCCATACATTGAAGACAGCCTGGGCCGGGAACTTCCCGTCCTCGTAATCCACTACGAATTCCTGTTTCGCCCAGTCGCCCCTCTGGGAGCGTCCGGTCTTGACCTCCAGCTTCCTGGAAATCTTTCCCTCTATTTCGAGTTGTGCCATATTTCTTGATTTCAAAAGCCTGCCCGGCATAGCCAGACAGGCTCCATTGTTCATGTCTGATCCGTAGTCAGCCTGTTACTTCGCAGCAGGAGCCTGCGGCACATAGTGCCTCAGGGAATCGAGGGTTACCTCGAAGGTCAGAGGAGTGCTGGGCTTGATGTCGCCTGTTCCCCTGTCGCCGTATGCGAGGGAAGACGGGATGTAGAAAATAGCCTTTCCGCCCTCTCCGAGAAGCTGGAGACCTTCGTTCCATCCCTTGATGACGCGGGTGAGGAGGAACCTTGCAGACTCAGCCTCGGGCTTCACTTCGTCGAACACCTTTCCCTCGGGAGTAGTTCCCTTATAATGCACGAATACGGTATCCTGCGCAGCGGGCTTGTCTCCGCCGGGAACAAGGATCTTGTAGAGGAGGCCGCTGGGGGTCTTCATGACACCCTCTTCCTTCTCCTTCTCGGCAAGGAACTTCGTCTCGGCAACCTTGTTGACAGCAACGTCATAGTCGTTCTTCTGCTGCAGGTAGCCGTTGATGACATTGTTCATCTCGTTGGGATCCATCTTGAACTGGTCAGCGAATGTGCTGTCGCCGGGGATACCGGTGGAAGCGACCATGTCTTTCATTCCCTCAACCATCTTGCTATAGTCGAGGCCTTCGAATCCATAGTTCTTCAGCATCATCCCGAAGTTCACTCCGAGATAGTAGCTGACGGAGTCGACAAGAGGCTTTGCGGGAGCATAGACCAAGGTGGAATCCGGCCCCATGACGGGCTTCTGGGCAGTTGCGCCGTCGCCACAGCTCACAAGCGTGAGAGCCGCGGCGGCAATCAGAATGAATTTTCTTGTGTTCATCTTATTTCTGTTCTTTTAGATTTTCATCGTACTTGTAAGAATGCAAATATCGGAATTATTTCCCGAAATAGGACAAAATCGCCCCTGACACCCTTCTTATCGTTATAAAAAACGCATTATTTCGCCTTGAACGTATTAGATTTCTTGCATTTTCCGGACAAACCGCCTAAATTTATGAGGAAATCAAGGAAAAGACCATGGAGGCAGACAGCGATCTATTGCACAAAAAGCTAAAGAAGTTCTTCGGCTATGACTCGTTCAAGGGACAGCAGGAGGAGATAATCAGGCACGTCGTGGAAGGAGGCAACGCCCTTGTACTCATGCCGACAGGAGGTGGCAAATCTATCTGCTACCAGCTGCCTGCGCTCCTGATGGACGGGACCGCAATCGTGATCTCGCCCCTGATTGCCCTGATGAAGAACCAGGTCGACGCTATCCGCGGATTCGCCGCAGACAGCGATTCGTCGATTGCACATTTCCTCAACTCCTCGCTCAACAAGGCCCAGATGGAAGAAGTGCGCGGCGACCTGCTCGCCGGCAAGACGAAGCTGCTCTACGTGGCACCGGAGTCTCTGACAAAGGAGGACAACGTGGAACTTCTGAGAAGGATCCGGATTTCATTCTACGCCGTGGACGAGGCCCACTGCATATCTGAATGGGGCCATGACTTCCGCCCGGAGTACCGAAGGATCAGGGAGATAGCCGCCCAGATCGGCAAGGCGCCGATCATAGCGCTTACGGCCACGGCAACCCCGAAGGTCCAGAGCGACATCATAAAGACCCTCGGGATCCAGGACGCCAGGATCTTCAAGTCTTCCTTCAACAGGCCGAACCTGTTCTACGAGATCCGGGACAAGGTGGACCCGGACAAGGACATAATAAAATATGTCAAGAGCAACCCGGGAAAGTCGGGCATCATCTACTGCCTGAGCCGCAAGAAAGTGGAGGAGATGGCCCAGCTGCTGAACATCAACGGGATCAAGGCCCTGCCATACCACGCAGGACTGGACGCGAAGACAAGAGCCGAGAACCAGGACAAGTTTCTGAACGAGGAGGTGGACGTCATCGTGGCGACAATCGCATTCGGGATGGGAATCGACAAGCCGGATGTCCGGTTCGTGATACACTATGACATCCCCAAGAGTCTCGAAGGCTACTACCAGGAAACCGGAAGGGCCGGCAGGGACGGGCTCGGAGGGAGGTGCATCTGCTACTACAGCTACAAGGACATCCAGAAGCTGGAGAAATTCATGCAGGGGAAGCCTGTTTCCGAGCAGGAAATCGGGCAGCAGCTGCTGGAAGAGACCATGACCTACGCAGAGTCCGGAGAGTGCCGCAGAAAGCTGCTGCTCAACTACTTCGGAGAAGGATTCCCGGAGGACAACTGCGGAATGTGCGACAACTGCGTCAGCCCCAAACCGAAATTCGACGGGCAGAAGGACCTGCTGTTGGTTATGCAGCTTGTGGATTCCCTGCCTGAGCACTTCAAGACGGACCACCTTGCGGGCATCCTTGCCGGGAAGGCAAACGCCATCATCAAGTCCTACAGGCACGACAAGCTGCCGCTGTTCGGGGCAGGGAGCGGCCACGACACGAAATACTGGGCCATGGTGATCCATCAGGGAATCATAGCCCATCTGCTGGACAAGGAGATAGAAAGTTACGGGCTGATATCGGTATCGAAGGAGGGCGAAGCGTTCAGGAACAATCCGCACCCCCTGATCATGAGCGAGCAGCGCCAGTTCACAGGACAGGACGAGGGGCAGGACGTTCCGGCCGCCGGAGGAGGCGGAGGAGACAAGGTCTTGCTTGCGATGCTGAAAAATCTAAGGAGCGACATTGCCAGGAAGCGCCATGTGCAGCCATGGGTGATCTTCGGGGAACCGTCTCTCGAGGACATGTCCATCATGTATCCGACAACTCCGGACGAGCTGAAGATGTGCCAGGGAGTCGGCGAGGGCAAGGTGCGCAAGTTCGGGAAGGAATTTCTCGACCTGATCCGGCAGTACATTGACGAGAACGACATTGTCCGTCCGTCAGATATCGTGCTGAAGTCCATACCGGGAAAATCAGACGGAAAGATCCAGATAATCAGAAGCATAGACCACCAGGTGCCGCTTGAGGACATTGCGGACGAGAGAGACATGGACATGGATGAGCTGCTCTCGACCATGGAAAACATAGTCGAGGCAGGCACGTCGCTCGACCTCAACTATTATATAAAGGAGAATCTGGACAACGAAGTCGTGGACGAGATCTATGACTATTTCCGCCATGACGCGAAATCCGACTCGCTCGAAGACGCGCAGAAACAGCTGGACGACTGCGAGGAAAACGAGATCCGCCTCGTCCGCCTCAAGTTCCTCAGCGAAGTGGCGAACTGACCTTCCGATTTGTCAAGACACCGAAAACTCCCTATATTTGCGAGATTACTGACTCTTTAGATGGCAGATTGTCCGAAGTCCAGGATTTCGCTGGGCAAGATATGGTTCCCGCTGGCAGTGGTGCTTGTCGCCGCCGTCCAGAGTTTTGGTATGGGAAGTCCGCTACGGAATGCTCCGGAGAGCAGGATCGCTCCCCTGCCGGATACCGTAATCTACGACAACTCAGGCATATTCACGAAATTCCGGGGAAAGCGAGACAATGCCGCCGAAGACTCCACGCTATTTCTTTCAGACTCAATCGAGGGACCGGCCCTCACCGCGCGTGACACCATCCACGCACCCGATTCGCTGAAATACACGGACCCCTTCAGGTACAGATACTATGTGGCTCTGGTTGATTCCCTCACCCATGCCCAGGTCAGGGACTCCCTGCGTGCCGCAGGAGACAGCCTGGACTGGCCGCGGCTGGATTCCATCTATTTTGCAGACTCTGCCCTCAGGGCAAAGCTGGCTTTCGAGACATGGTACAGAGGCCTCAGCAAGGAAGAGCGCAAGAAGTATGACTTCGAGCAGAAGATGAAGCTGCAAAGGCACAAGTCCGACAGCATCATGGCTGCGAAGGACAGCCTCAAGGCGATAAGGGACAGCATCTTCGAGGCAAAGCCCAGGATCCTCGAAACCTACGCCGTCTCCGACTCGAGGAAATACAGCAGGATCTTCACATGGACCAGGGAACCGTATTTCAACAACATAAACGTCACTGACATAGACACTTCCTACAACTACTGGTTCCGGGATGACAAGTTCTACAGGAAAGACGTGAACGTCTCATACCTTGGAACTTCCGGCTCCGCCGTACAGCCGTTCGACGCTTTCCGCCGGGGATCCAGGGAAGGCATCTCGTTCTACACTCCATACGAGATCTACACGTTCGATCCCTCGAACCTGCCGATGTACAATACGAAGACTCCGTACACCGAACTCGCATACTGGGGCACGTTGTTCGCCAATGAGGAGAGCGCGGAGAACAACCTGCACCTCATGACGACCCAGAACATATTCCCGTCCCTGAACTTCACGCTGGGATACGACCGCGAGGGCTCGAACGGACTGCTGGAGAACGAGAAGACAGACAACAGGACCTTCTATGCAGCAGCCAATTACATGGGCAAGCGCTACCTCGCCCACGGAGGCTACATCTACAATAAAGTCTCCCGCGGGGAGAACGGCGGAATAGTCGACAACTTCTGGATCAGGGACACGACGGTCGGATCCAGGGAGATAGACGTCCGGCTCGGGAATGCCGACAATCTGCTGAAGAAAAACACCCTGTTCCTCGACCAGACATACAGGATTCCTTTCACATTCCTGCGCAAGCTCATGCACTCCCGCGACAGCGTCCAGGCGACTGGAGACAGTCTTGCGGTGCAGGAGGAAGACACAGACATCACGACGGCATTCATCGGGCACAACAGCGAATATTCAGTCTACAGGAAGATCTACACCGACGAAATCGCAGCCGGCGATGAAGTGGGCAGGAACTACTACAACAACACATTCCTTCTCAACCCGACCCAGTCGCACGACTCGCTGAGGGTCATGAAGCTGGAGAACAAGGTATTCATGAGGCTGCAGCCATGGTCCGACAGTGCTGTGGTTTCGAGTGTCAATGTCGGAATCGGGAACAGGATCCTGAACCACTACATGTTCTCCCCCGACGGATACCTCAGGAAAACCTCCAACACTGTCTGGAATTCGACCTATCTCTACGGCGGGGCAGCAGGAATGCTCAGCCATGGAGGAATATGGTGGAACGCAACGGGTTACTACACCTTCGCAGGAAAGGAGCACAATGACTTCGGCCTCAACGCGAACGCCGGTCTGCAGTTCTATCCTTTCCGCAAGGCGAGGAAGAGCCCGGTATCGTTCACGGTGCGTTTCTCGGAGACTCTCGACGAGCCGGACTTCTACGCCCAGCATTACTTCTCCAACCATTTTGCATGGGAGAACAACTTCGACAAGATTTCCACGACCGAGCTGGGAGCCACTCTCGACATCCCCTACTGGGGCATGAGGCTTTCCGGTTCATACGGCCTTTTCGACAACCATATCTACTACGACACGCTGTCGATTGTACGTCAGGCTACTGACCCCATCCACGTGGCCAAGCTCGAGCTGGAAAAGAACTTCAGGGTGTGGAAACTCCACTTCGACAACCGCGGCCTGCTCCAGTACTCGTCTGACAAGGACATCATCCCTGTCCCGCTTGCCGCAGTCGACCTCAAGTGGTATCTCGGATTCAGCATCGTCAAGAACGTCCTCGACATGCAGATCGGCGCGGACACGAGGTGGACGACAGAGTGGTATGCCCCCGGCTACAACCCCGCCGTCGGGCAGTTCCATAACCAGAAACACGAGAAATACGGCGGCGGAAGCCCCTACATCGACGCCTTCGTCAACATGCAGTGGAAGCGCGCATGCATCTTCGTGAAAGTCATCAATGTCAACATGGGCTGGCCCGCGTCGTCGTCCGACTACTTTGCCGCCGACGGATACATCCGCCCGCAGAGAGCCATAAAGTTCGGATTCTACTGGCCATTCTACACCACGGCGGAAATCAAGAAGGCAGCTTCCGCGAGCGGCGGATCTTCTTCCTCCGGCGGGTCGCGTTCTTCCGACACAGGCTCCATGCTCGGAGGAGGCAGAGGTGGGAACCTGGGAGGGCGCCAGACAAACAGGCTTTTCTAATGCACTGATGCACAGGCTGGTCAAGAAATATCTCAGGCTGCTGATTCCCACTGTAGTCATCCTGATTCTCGCTCCCTTCGTGACTCAGAAGCCAAGGGAAAACCCATGGGGAAGATATCACAACTGCATGCTTCTGTCAGTGGGAGCAGATTCTTCCTCAATGAATTATCCGGTCGGGTACAACTATGAGATGCTGAGTCGCTTCTTCGGCGATCACAGGCTGCGCTTCAGGATAAGCATTCCCGATGATCTCCTTCCGGTGGACACTCTGTTTGCCCGCGGCGTAAGCCTCATTGCGCTTCCGGGAGAAATTGCAGACACTCTTTCCGGGGCGTACCTGCTGTCCCCTGTCCTTGCCGACGGCTCGGTCTGGGTCATGAAGGAGGAGAACAGGAAGCTTGCAAAAGACGCGGCGCGATGGCTCAACGCTTTCATGGATTCGCCTGCCCACGACACTGTCGTCATGAGATTCACCCCGCACTACAACCCTGCCGCACGTGCAGCCTCAGGCAGGAAATACCCTTTCGCAAGCCCATACGATGACCTGCTGAAGAAATACTCGGAGGAGATCGGCTGGGACTGGCACGCTCTCGCAGCCCTTGTCTGGCAGGAATCGAAGTTCCGGATAGAGGCGCGCTCAAAAAGAGGAGCTAGCGGGCTCATGCAGATGACAGAACATACAGCTAGGTCCAACGGCGTCACCGACCCTCTGGACCCGGAAGAAAACCTTGGCGCAGGTGTCTCATACATAAGGAGTCTCGAAAAGATATTCGGGGGCCGTGCTTCCGGCGAAGATCTGACGGAACTTACACTCGCAGCATACAATGCGGGCCAGGGAAGGATACTTGACTGCATCCATTATGCTGAAGCACACGGACTTCCCTCTTCCACGTGGCAGGACCTCCGGGCAGTTCTTCCCATGATGAGGGACACATCCATCGCAGAAAACGACAGTTCGGTGAGGCTTGGCACCTTCAAGGGCTACCAGACAGAAAGATACGTGGAATGCATCGATTCCCTGACAAGGGAATTCCGATCTATTGCGCCCTGACAGTCTTCGCAGGGTCGATGCCCGACACATAGAGGCACGGCAGGAGCAGCAGGACCGTGATTCCAACCCATGCCGCAACGTCGGCAGAAAGAATCAGCACCGGGTCTACATGGACCGGCACATATGAGAGGAAGTAGTTGTCGGGATTGAGGGATATCACTTTGGTCGTGCCCTGAATCAGGCAGAAAAGCAGCGCAAGTCCGTTGCCTATTGCCATGCCCTTCAGGACCAGGACAGAAGAAACCCTAAGGAAAACCTCCGAAATCGCCCTGTCACGCATGCCCATGGATTTCAGTATCCCGATTGTGGAAATGTTCCGGAAAAGCAGGATCAGCAGTCCCGAAATCATGTTGAATCCGGCAACTATCACCATGAGTATCAGGATGATGAACACATTGTAGTCTATAAGGTCCAGCCATGAGAAAATCTGAGGATACTCGCTCATCGCAGAGAGTGCGACCGGAGCGTTCTCGTCTTCCGTCGTAATGTCCAGCATCAGGGCCCCGATTTCCGCAGCCGTCCTGCTGACAGTCCCGGTATCGTCCGACTTCCCGCCCATGATCACCTCAATCGCGGATGCCTCGCCGGGAGTCCAGCCGTTGAGTCTCCGCATGTCGGATATCCCACAGAATACGATCATGCCGTCGTCCCCGGACAGCACGCTGCGGTAGATCCCGTCTACGTGCCACTTCCTGACGCGTACTCTCTCCCCAACGTAATAGGCTGTCATGTAGTCTCCTACGGAAAGCGAAAGCATATCAGCAAGGCGGGAAGGAATTCTCGCTCCGAGGCTGTCGCCCCCGTCAGGCGTACCCTTGAACATCACCCCGGCAATCTCGTTCCCTGCTTTCACGATGCCGGCACGATAGACCGCAGGGACCACTTTTCCTACGCCATGCACCTTTTCGATGGCAGCTGCAAGGGTATCAGCTCTTGGAAGCGGGTCAGCATCGCCGTAATAGTTCAGGTCCGGGTTCGTCACCCTTATGTCGCCGGCAAGAGAAGAAATGCCGGAGCGAAGTTCATGGCGGAACCCTCCGGATATCGACACGGCTACTATAATCACAAAAAACGAGATAGCTATGGCTGCCATAGCTATCCCGTTGTTGTAGCGAAGACGCCTTGATATGAACCTCGAGGCGTTCACTGCTTGTTACCAGATATGCACACGCTCGCTCTCAGGACGCCACATCGGGTCTCCTTCCTTGATGCCGAATGCGTCGAAGAAGGACTGGAAGTTCCTGACGGAGACGTTGACGCGGTTCTCGGCAAGAGAGTGGACGTCGAGCTTTGTCAGACGCGCCTTCTCCTCGTCGGTGATGTTCTGCGCCCAGATCGTGCCATAGGAAAGGTAGAACCTCTGTTCGGGAGTCAGACCGTCGATGAGGCCCGGGTTGTGCTCCTTCAGGACATTCTCCATGGCAGTGAACGCGATGGAAAGTCCGCCGTGGTCGCCGATGTTCTCGCCAAGGGTCAGATGGCCGTTTGCCATGAGGCCAGGGAGGATCTGTACGCTGTCGAACTGCGCGGCGAGCTTCTCAGCCTTGGCGTTGAAGCGCTCGGCATCGGAAGCTGTCCACCAGTCGCTCATGTCTCCGTGTGCGTCGAACAGACGGCCCTGGTCGTCGAATCCGTGGGACATCTCGTGTCCGATGACAACTCCGATGCCGCCATAGTTGACCGCATCGTCGGCGTCAGGATTGAAGAAAGGCCTCTGCAGGATTGCAGCCGGGAAGCAGATCTCATTGGTCGTCGGGTTGTAGTATGCGTTGACAGTCTGTGGAGTCATGCCCCATTCGGTCCTGTCGGTCGGCTTGCCGAGCTTCGACATGTTGTCCTGGACGTACCACTCAGAGGCGGCAACGAGGTTGTCATAGTAGCTCTTGGACGGGTCGATTGCCAGTGTGCTGTAATCCTTCCACTTGTCGGGATATCCGATCTTCACCGTGAATCCGTTCAGTTTCTCGTGAGCCTTCGCCTTCGTGGTGTCACTCATCCAGTCGAGCTCGTCGATGTGCTGACCGAGTGCCACCTGCAGATTGCGCACGAGCGTTGCCATCTTCTCCTTGCTGCTCTCGGGGAAGTACTTCTCCACATACATCTTGCCGACAGCCTCGCCGAGGATGCTGTTCGGAACGCTCATAGCCCTCTTCCAGCGGGGTTTCTGCTCCTTGATGCCGGACATCTGGCGGGAGAAGAAGTCGAAGGAAGCTTCGGTGAAGTCATCGCTGAGAGCGCCGCATGCATCGGAAACGACATGGGCAAGGACATAGTCCTTCAGCACTTCGAGATCAGCCTTGGCGTAGTATTTTGCGAAAGCATCGAAGAAGGAAGGCTGCTCGACGATGTTCTTGTCCTGGTCGGGAATGTTCCTGTCAGCGAAATAAGCCTTGAAGCCGAATCCCGGATACCTAGCCTCTATGTCCTTGGTGCTCATCGGGTTGTACATCGCGATGTAGTCCCTGTTCTGGACGCTGGTCCATGAATTTTCGGCAAGATAGTCCTCGACTGCGAGCGCATTGTCCGCCTTCTTCTGGGGGTCGCTCACACCTGCAAGGGAGAGAACCTTTGCAAGGAACTGGCGATAGCCTTCCTTGATGGCAGCGTTCTTCGGGTCGACGTAGTAGTCCCTGTCGCCGATTCCCAGTCCGCCCTGGCCGAGATAGAGGATCTGGTTGTCGCTGTCCTGCAGGTCGGCGGAAACTCCGCAGCCGAAGAACAGGTCCAGGTTCTGGTCATGGGCAGAAGCGATGAAATCTGCAAGAGCGGCCTTGTCGGAAATCGCGGAAACCTTGTCGAGGATTCCCTTGATCGGAGCAGCGCCGTCCGCATTGAGCTTCACGGAATCAAGACCCATCTTGTAGAGGTCGGAAATCTTCTGCTCTACGCTCCCGGCCTCATAGGTATTCTTGCCCATCTCTGTGAACAAGTCGTTGATACGCTTTTCGTTTGTCTCGCGGATCTGGTCGAACGAACCGTAGCGGGCATACTCTGCTCCGAGGGGATGGCTCTTCTGCCAGCCGCCGGTCGAATACTGATAGAAATCCTGGCCCGGTGTCACAGATGCGTCGATGTTGGCCGGATCCAGAGCGGGCTCCTGCTTCTGCTGTCCGCAGGCTACCGCAAGAATAGTCATTGCCATAATGGTCAGTGTCCTTTTCATATTATCCTGTTTTTATGTGTATGTTCACTGTTCAGGCTGAAATTGTAAAGTTACAGAATTTTGCGATATTTGCAACCTTTCCGGCTGCTTCCGGAAGAATCGCAACATAAAATATGTCAAAAGCAATAAATCTGACAATCAGATACCTTGTCGCAACCCTGGGGCTCGTTCTCGTGGCTGTCGGAGTCGCCCTGTCGATCAAGTCGGATCTCGGGACGGCGCCGGTGTCCTGCCCTCCGGTCGTGCTCAACCTCTGGGACGGGAAATGGACAGTCGGCGAATACACGATCATGATGCACCTGACATTCATCATAGTACAGGTACTCCTGCTGCGCCGCAAGTTCCGCCTAAGCTATCTCATGCAGATTCCGGCGGCTCTCGTTTTCGGAGTGCTGACGGACCTCGCGATATGGGCATTCGGCTGGGTGGAGGCCTCGACCTATCTTGCAAGAGCAATCCTGTGCATCCTGACTGTAATCGTCACTGCCCTCGGCGTAAGCCTTGAGGTCGCAGGAGGCGCATGGATGCTGGCAGGAGAACAGACTACTGCAGCAATCGCCCAGGTCAGCGGGCTGAAGTTCAGGAACGTCAAGGTCGGATTTGACGTTTTTCTTGTTGCGATATCGGCGATTTTTTCGCTTATTGTCTTCGGAAATCCTTTCGGGGACGGCTCATCCGTTGTTATCAGGGAAGGAACTCTCGTGCTGGCGCTCTTCACGGGGCTCTGCATGAAGGCAACCGACCCGATTGCCGAGAAGGTTTTCGGAAGAATTTTAGGACATAGAAAGTGAAAAGGTTTCTGGATTCATGGCTGCTCCCGATCTCGATGTTCTGCGGAGCGGGGTTTTACCTTCTGTATCATTTCTGTCTCCCCGGAATGCACGTTGCCGGGCCCTTCCTCGGCGCCTTTGCCTCGAAGGGGCAGATCTTCTTCGTGTCTGTCATGCTGTTCTTCCAGTTCGTGAAAGTTTCGCCCCATGAGATGCAGTACACGAAGTGGCATTCCCTGCTTCTGGCTTTCCAGGCAATACTTTTCGTGGGCCTTGCAATTCCTGCGATCATGCTGCATCAGGAAGCCGCAGTGATCCTGCTGGAAAGCGCGATGCTCTGCTTTATCTGTCCCACGGCATCCGCAGCCGGAGTGATCACGGACAAGCTCGGAGGCAACATCCGCGAAACCGTGACATACCTCGTGCTGATCAACTGCCTGGCTACCATACTGATACCGGCGGTGGTCCCGCTCGTGTCCCCGTCCTCCTTCCCCTCGTTCTGGAGCGGAGTATGGATAATCGCAAGGAAGCTTTTCCCGATCCTGATACTCCCTGCCCTCCTCGCGTGGCTGATCCGCTACACATGGCATGACCTGCAGGTCTGGCTCATGAGACACGCATGGTGGTCATTCTACATATGGGGATTCAGCCTCATGCTTGGAATCGTCCTTGCCACCAGAGCCCTGGTGCTCAGCAAGATATCCGTATGGCTCGCTGTCGGGATCGCGCTTGTCTCGCTCCTTTGCACCTTCGTGCAGTTCTTCTTCGGGAAATGGGTCGGGAGAGTCCTCGCACCCCGTACGAAGAGCGTCGACAGCGTGACGGCTGGCCAGGCTCTCGGACAGAAGAATACCGGCTTCCTCATCTGGCTGGGCTACAGCTACCTGACTCCTGTCACATCGGTTGCGGGAGGGCTCTACGCCGTAT
>CAYTXA010000018.1:0-18335 GCA_964440865.1 uncultured Muribaculaceae bacterium
ATTGTAAACAAACAATATAGAATATGTCACGCATAGTTGTTCTGGGCGGAGGAGAAAGCGGCAGCGGTGCTGCCGTGCTCGCAAAGGTCAAAGGTTTCGACGTGTTCCTTTCCGACAAGGGGAAGATTGCGCCGAAGTACAAGGCCCTGCTCGAAAAATGGGACATCCCCTACGAGGAAGGGCAGCACACGGAGGAGAAGATCCTCTCCGCGGACGAGATCATCAAGAGTCCCGGAATCCCTTCCACGGCGCCGATGGTCCGCAAGGCCGCCGACAAGGGCATCCACATCATCTCCGAGATAGAATTCGCCGGACGCTACGACACGGCGAAGAAGATCTGCATAACCGGAAGCAACGGCAAGACGACAACGACGTCCCTGATCTACTATGTCCTCAAGCAGGCGGGGCTCAACGTCGGACTGGGCGGAAACATCGGAGACAGCTACGCTCTCCAGGTCGCAACCCAGAAGCATGACTACTATGTACTGGAAATCAGCAGCTTCCAGCTGGACAACTGCTACGATTTCCGTCCCGACATAGCCATAATAATGAACATCACCCCGGACCATCTCGACCGCTACGACTACAAGATGGAGAACTATGTCAAGGCGAAGTTCCGCATCACGCGCAATCTCCGTCCCGAGGACTGCTTCATCTTCGACTCCGACGATGAGATCACGATCGGACACCTCGACAAAATCCTGGTCCAGGCAAAGAAACTCCCGTTCACGCAGAAGGGAGAGGTTTCCCAGGGTGCATTCGTCAAGGACGACAAGATCGTAGTACGCTACGAGAAGGACGAGAGCGAAATCTATCTCGAGAAACTCGCCCTCGGCGGCAAGCACAACATCTACAATTCCATGGCAGCGGCCCTTGCGGCAAAGGCTGCCGGAATCGACAACAAGACTATCCGCGAGTCCCTCGCCACATTCCCCCCGATAGAACACAGGCTGGAGCCGGTGCTGAGCGTGGGCGGAGTGCTATATATCAATGACTCCAAGGCCACGAACGTGGACGCCGCCTGGTATGCGCTCGATGCGCAGAAGAGGCCGGTAGTCTGGATCGTGGGCGGCACGGACAAGGGAAACGACTACACGCCCCTCGTCCCGCTCGTCAAGGAAAAGGTCAAGGCTATCGTCTGCCTGGGAGTGGACAACCGCAAGTTCCACGAGGCATTCGAGAGCATAGTGGGGAAGGACAAGATCGTGGACACTCTCAGCGCTGAGGAGGCCGTACGGGCTTCCGCAAAGTTCGCAACCGACGGAGATGTCGTCCTGCTCAGCCCCTGCTGCGCAAGCTTCGACCTCTTCACATGCTATGAAGACCGCGGAGAGAAATTCAAGGAAGCCGTGAGAAACCTGTAGAATGGGGAAAAAGAAGAAAACATCCGGCACAAGCATCTGGAACCTGGTGGACAACTTCCAGGGGGACAAGATAATATTCATGATCGTGCTGCTCCTGGCAGTGTTCTCGATCGTGGCCATATCCTCGTCCACTCCCCTGCTCGCCATCCAGCAGCACTCGACCCGAATGGCCATCATCAGCGAACAGCTGGTAGTGGTCCTCGTGGGCCTGGGCATAGTGTTCGGGCTCTACTGGGTCGGCAGGATCGGATGGTTCAGGGTGCTGTCGCAGCTGGGCTACATCGTCTCGCTCGGGATGCTGCTCTTCCTCGCCCTGAAGATGAAACTTCCGGGGATCAAGGCAGTACAGATCAACGGTGCTGTCCGCGCCATCAGCATATTCGGATTCCAGCTCCATGTGTTCGAATTCGTGAAAATCATGATGATCATGTATCTTGCATGGGCAATAACTGCCTATCACAGACATGATTTCATGATTGTGAATCTCCTGTCCGAGGATCCCCGCCTCGCCTTCCTCGCGAAGCCCCGCTGGCAGCTTTTCTTCTACATCTTCCTCCCGATGATCCTTGTCTGCGTCCTTATCCTCGCAGGAAGCGTTTCCAGCGCCCTCTTCATCGGGCTCATAATGCTCGTCACCATCCTGGTCGGAGGCATCAGCATCCGTGACATCCTCCCCTACGCCGGCGTCGCAGTCGTCGGAGGATTCCTGGTCGTGGCCATATCCTTCGGCACCGACGGCAAGGTCTTCCCGCGTATCAAGACAGCCGCAGGCCGAATAGAACGTGCCTCCCAGGACCCTGAGGAGCAGCTGCTGTCGCTTCCCCGCGGAAGCAAGGAATTCCAGGAAGTGCTCGACATGAACCGCCAGCCGATCAGCGCCAAGGTCGCGGTCAGCGAAGGCGGGCTCATCGGAAAAGGACCCGGAAGGAGCACGCAGCGCTACGTGGTCCCGGTAATGTTCGAGGACTATATGTTCTCATTCATAATCGAAGAGTACGGCATTGCAGGTGCCATCATCATAATAATCATGTACAGCAGCCTGCTGGCAAGGGGAGCCATACTGGTGAAGAACTGTGACAACGAATTCGCGAAGATCGTCGTCGCGGGCCTCGTCATCCTGATCTCGGGCCAGGCGCTGATGCACATGATGATCAACGTGGACCTGGGACCTCTGACAGGCCAGACCCTGCCGATGATCAGCCACGGCAACTCGTCGTTCATAGCCTTCAGCATAGCCTTCGGCATCATCCTGGCCATCAGCAGGATGGCCAAGGAGAAAGTGGACAGGGAGACCGAGCAGGCCGCCCCGATCTACGACACAACCCCTGAGCCAAAGGACGAGATCCAGGCAAAGATGGACGTACTCGAAGAATTGGACAATTAAAATTTTCTGCCATGTCATACAGACCATTAAGAATCATCATCAGCGGCGGCGGAACGGGAGGACACATCTTCCCGGCAATCTCCATCGCCGACGCCCTCCGCCAGCTCTGCCCCGAAAGCGAAGTCCTGTTCGTGGGAGCCGAAGGGAAAATGGAAATGGAAAAAGTGCCCGCAGCCGGATACAAGATCATCGGTCTGCCGATCCTCGGGCTGCAGAGGCAGATGACAGCCCAGAACATCATCAACGACCTGAAGGTTCCGTTCCTGCTTGCCCGCAGCCTCGGGAAGGCCGGGAACATCATCAACGACTTTCGTCCGGACGTCGCCATCGGTGTCGGAGGCTACGCGAGCGCTCCCCTTCTGTGGGCGGCGCAGCGCAAGGGCATTCCGACGCTGATCCAGGAGCAGAACGGATTCGCGGGCCTGGCAAACAAGAAGCTCGCCAGGGGAGCCGGAAGGATCTGCGTGGCTTACGACGGGATGGAACGGTTCTTCCCGGCAGACAAGATCGTAAAGACCGGCAACCCGATCAGGAAAGACATAACGAAGACAACGCCGGAAGCAGTGGTCGAAGGTCTTGATTTCTACGGGCTTGACCCGAACAGGAAGCATCTTTTCATCGTCGGCGGAAGCCTCGGCAGCGGAACGCTGAACAAGTCCATGCGCCGCTGGATCTCGGAAGGATGTCCTGGCGGAGAGGATGTCGAAGTTCTATGGCAGTGCGGCCGCTACTACAAGAAAGGGGTCGACGAATTCATGGATGAGGCCAGGACAAAAGGTCTGGGAGGAGATACCCTCCGCTATGTCCACCATCTCGACTTCATAAAGAGGATGGACCTGGCCTATGCCGTAGCCGACGTCGTGGTTTCCCGTTCAGGTGCCAGCACGGTCTCCGAGCTTTGCGCGGCAGGAAAGGCTGCGATCTTCGTCCCGTCCCCCAATGTGGCGGAGGACCACCAGACCCACAACGCAATGGCACTGGTAGGAAAGGGCGCGGCAATGATCGTCAAGGACTCCGAGGCGGAGGAAAAGCTCCTTCCCACGGCCCTGGGCCTCCTCTCGGACACGACAAAGGTCATGGAACTGGAGCGGAACATCTATGCTCTCGCCAGGCCGGACGCCGCTCTGGACATAGCAAGAGAAGTCTACAAATTGGTTGATGGAAATGTACAGTAACGTATACTTCATCGGTATCGGCGGCATAGGCATGAGCGCCCTCGCCAGATACTACAAGTTCAAGGGATATTCCGTGAGCGGCTATGACAAGACGCCTTCCGACCTCACGGCGGAGCTCGTGAAGGAAGGCATTCCGGTCCACTATGAGGACCGGCCTGACCTCATCCCCGCTGATCCCGCAGACACGCTCGTAGTCTACACCCCCGCCATCCCGGAGGATCTCGGGGAAATGGTTTATGTGCATGGGCACGGCTACAAGGTCATCAAGCGCTCGAGAGTCCTGGGCGAAATCACAAAGGGGCAGGACTGCCTCGCCGTGTCCGGAACCCACGGGAAGACTTCGACCAGCACGATGACAGCCCACATCCTGACCCAGAGCGGAGAAGGCTGTTCCGCATTCCTCGGCGGCATCTCGAAGAACTATGGGACAAACATGCTCGTCAGCCACAATCCCGTGGTTGTAGCGGAGGCCGACGAGTTCGACCACTCCTTCCTGCAGCTCTTTCCCGAGACCGCAGTCATCACCGCCATGGACCCCGACCACCTCGACATCTACGGCACGCCCGACGCCTACCGCCAGGCATTCCGGGATTTCGCCTCCCAGGTCAGCGGACATCTCGTCCTGAAGCAGGGGCTTCCTGTCTCCTCTTCCGACACTAAGGCGGAGATCGTAACATACAGCCTCGAGGACAAGGCCTCCGATTACCATTCGGAGAATGCTCGTCCCGACGAAAGAGGCCACTACCGTTTCGACATCGTCTATCCCGGCGGAAGAATCGGCGACATCCTGCTCGGCGTCCCCGGCAAGGTCATGGTCGAGAATGCAGTGGCTGCTGCAGCCGTATGCCTTATCCATGGGACAAGTCCCGAGGCCATCCGTTCCGCGCTTGAGTCCTACAGCGGCGTCAAGAGGCGTCTCGAAGAACACATAAACCGCCCGGGGCTCACATACATAGACGACTATGCCCATCATCCCCAGGAACTTGCGTCCGCAATCGGCTCGATCCGGGCCATGTTCCCGGGAAGGAAGATCACGGCCGTTTTCCAGCCTCACCTCTACACCCGCACGCGCGAGTTCGCGGACGGTTTCGCCAAGTCGCTCAGCATGGTGGACAAGCTCATCCTGCTGGACATCTACCCCGCCCGTGAAGCCCCGATCCCAGGCGTCACCTCGAAGATCATCTTCGACAACGTGACAGCTCCGGAGAAGGTCATGATAAGGAAGGAAGAGCTCATGGACTATCTTGCCGGGGAACCGCTCGATGTGCTCGTGACATTCGGTGCAGGCAACATCGACCGCTTCGTGGAACCGATAACTGAAATGCTGTCAGGCAGAAAATGAGATACGGGGTCCGCATGACACTCGCGGCGACAATCCTCGCCGCCCTCCTGCTCCTTGTCGCATGGCTAAGCGCCATGAGCGGCGAGGTCAGGAGAGAGCGTACCGTGACGGGAGTGGACATTGCCGTGCTGGACAGCTCCTCGAGGAAATTCGTGACAGCGGAAGACGTGTCGAAGGTCATCGGGGAGACATGCTGGACAATCCTCGGCCAGAGGCTGGACAGCATTCCCCTACGGAGGATCGAGGAATCCCTCGAAGGCCGCGGGGCCATCAGGACAGGCGAAGCCTACACCACACCAGACGGCATCCTCCACGTCGAGATAACCCAGAGGGAGCCCGTAATCATGTTCAGGACAGACTCTTCCGAATACTATGCGGACAAGGACGGATATGTTTTCCCTCACATCGGGAAGTACAGCCAGAGCGTGACTGTCATAGACGGGGCCCTGCCGATGGACATTCCCGCCGGGTTCAGGGGGAAACCCGAGACGGAGAAGGAGCAGCAGTGGCTGGCGGGAATGATCGGCATGATGCAATGGATCCAGGGCGAGCCGCTCTGGAAAGGAGCCATCAAGCGCATCTCCGTGGACCGCGACGGCGACCTGACGCTCTATCCCCGCGAAGGGAAGGAACGCTTTCTCTTCGGCCATCCGGACAACATAGAGAAGAAATTCTCCCGGATGGAGGACTACTACCGCTACATCGTCCCGTCGAAGGAAGAGGGATACTACACGACCGTGAACGTGAAATTCAGGGGGCAGATAGTATGTTCCCGGGACGGGAAGAAATAGCGTTGCCATTGAAGCGAAAGAGTAGTAAATTTGCAATAAAACCCAAAAGGAAACAATAGACATACAAATATGGATGACAGATACATAGCTGCGGTCGACCTCGGTTCGTCGAAGATCGCCCTGACAGTGGCCCTGATCAACGGCAACGACGTCGAGATCCAGTACTACAAGGAGGTTCCGTCCGGAGGTATCCGCAACAGCGCGGTATTCAACCCGAAGATGGCATCCGCCCCGATCAAGTCCATTATCGAGGATGCCCAGAAGGAACTGAACATCAAGATAATGCAGGTAGTGGTCGGGCTGCCCCGCTGCGACGTCAGGACTGAAGTGAACCAGGCTGAGGTCGAGAGGAGCAATCCCGAGGACAGCATCACCGCCGAAGAGGTCAACAACCTCAAGAACCTCGCCCAGACAGAATACCCGCTGGCGGATTCCGAGAGGGAGGTCCTCTACGGAGCCGTAGCCCAGAGTTTCTCCGACGACGAGGATTTCCAGCTCCTCGAAAGCGACATCATCGGCGTCATCAGCCGCACGTTCGAGGGCAATTTCAAGCTCTTCATCGGAAAGAAAAGGGCCGTGTCCACTCTCGAGAAAGTGTTCAATGATCTGGGAATCGCCATCGCGCGCGAGTACTTCACCCCCGAAGCCATAGCAAAGGCTGTCCTGACGAACGACGAGATGGAGTCCGGCGTAGCGCTCGTGGACCTGGGCGGCGGCGCGACATCAGTCACCATCTACAAGGGCAACATCATGCGCCACTATGCGGCAATCCCCTTCGGCGGCAAGACAATCACCTCCGACATCAAAAGCGAATGCACCATATCCGAGAGCCTTGCCGAGAACATCAAGCTGGCTTTCGGCGCATGCGAGCCGGACAAGCTCCAGACCCTCGAGGACAAGATCATCCAGATCGAGGGAGACGAGACCGAAGGATACAAGCAGATTCCGGTCAAGTACCTGTCCGAGATCATCACGGCAAGGGCGAAGGAGATCATCGAGGCTGTCCTCTGGGAAATCCAGCAGAGCGGCTTCGCGGACGACCTCCGCAGCGGAGTAGTGATCACAGGAGGCGGTGCTCTCCTGGCAAACCTGCCGCCCTTCATAAAGGATCTCTCCGGCTACACCGTAAGGATCGGAACGCCCCGCCACCTCTTCTCCGCAAGCGGCTATCCTGCAGCCAGGGAAGTGTCCGCGGCGACATCGATCGGCATGATCCTCGCGGCGAAGAACGACAACCTCATGACCTGCATCGACGCTCCGGAAGAGACGCCCGATGTGCAGACGTCGGAAGCCCACGCGCCCGAAGTCATAGAAGTTTCAGGGGAGGAAGTGTCCTCCGACACGATTCAGGGCCATGCCGCCGCAGAGCAGACGACGCCGGCCGGCGGATGGCAGAACGAGGGCAGGTCTCTTCCCGAGGATGCCAAGGAAGGCCAGCAGGGATCCCTGTTCACTACCGAAGAAGTGCCCATCGTAGAGAAGCCCAAGGAAAAGAAGAAGCGTCCGAGCGGGTTTGTCCGCTGGAAGAAGAGAGCCAAGGACTTCCTCAACGGGATGGCAGAGCACGTGGAAGGCATCGGAAACGAAGAAATTTAACGACGGACCATGGAAGACTACACAGACATCAACCTCGCGCCCACCGACTGGACGCCTGAGAATTCCATAATCAAGGTTATCGGAGTGGGAGGCGGCGGCTGCAACGCCGTCACCTACATGTACAACCAGCACATCGAGGGATGCAGCTTCATCGTCTGCAACACCGACTCGCAGGCGCTCCAACGCAGCAATGTTCCGATCAAGATCCAGCTTGGGGAAGGCCTGGGCGCCGGAACGAATCCGACAAAGGGGCGCAACGCAGCCCTTGCCTCCCAGGATGAGATTACGGCGAAAGTGCTCGACACCGGCACCCAGATGCTGTTCATCACGGCAGGAATGGGCGGCGGCACCGGAACGGGAGCATCTCCTGTCATCGCCAAGATGGCCAAAGACAAGGGCATCCTGACCGTGGCTGTCGTCACGCTCCCCTTCCACAATGAAGGCGACGAGTTCCTCTCCAAGGCCGTGGACGGAATCCATGAGCTCGAGAAATGCACGGACAGCCTGCTGATTATCAACAACGAGAAGCTTTACGAGCATTTCGGCGACCAGCTGGTCCAGAAGGCTTTCCCGATGGCGGATGACGTGCTTGCGACAGCCGTCAGGGGCATAATCGAGATCATCACGACCAAGGGCTACGTCAACGTCGATTTCGAGGACGTGAAGACCATGATGAAGAACAGCGGCATGGCGCTCATGGGCATCGGAGAGGGCACTGGAAAGAACCGTCTCGAGGATGCGGTCAAGGGGGCGATGGAGTCTCCGCTCCTGAACGACTTCGACCTGAAGACCTGCAAGAACCTGCTGCTCAACGTCACGATCCCGAACAACGAGCAGGGCCTGCGCATGGACGAGCTCAACAAGCTCAGCAACATGATTTCCGAGTACACGGGGAACGTGTCGAAGTTCAAGAGGGGCATCATCTACGACGAGGATCCCAATGCCGGCGACAGGATCAGGATCACGGCCATTGCCACGGGCTTCAAGATGAACCTCATAGGCATCACCGGTTCGGACGTGGGCAAGCTCATCCTTATAACCCAGGACTTCAAGTACAGCCCCGAGGTCAAGGAAGACGTGAAGAGGTCGGAAGGCGGCGAGATCACTCTTCCCGACGAGGAGCCCGGAAACATCGAGAAAATCGGCTACAACTCCCCCGTCAATGTACGCAAGTTCCACTTCACGCCGGACGAGAAGCCTGTGCTTGCCCTTGATCCGGGACAGAGCAAGAGCGAGCTGGAGAATACCGCGGCAATACGCCGCACCGGAGTAAAGAAGGCTTCAGCAGAAGCATAACAGGTCAGAATATGTCAGAAAGAAGAACAAGAGTACGTTTTGCTCCCTCGCCGACCGGGCCGCTCCACATGGGCGGAGTCCGCACGGCTCTCTACAACTACTTGTACGCCAAGCAGCATGACGGGGATTTCGTACTGAGAATAGAGGATACGGATTCCCACAGGTTTGTGCCCGGGTCCGAAAAATACATCATCGACTCTCTCCGCTGGTGCGGGATCTACCCCGACGAAGGGGTGGACAATGACGGGAATGTAGTGGAGACTCCTTCTCCCCGCCATCCCCATGCTCCCTACCGCCAGTCCCAGAGGAAACCCATCTACCGCAAGTACGCCGAGCAGCTCGTGAATGACGGGAAGGCCTACTACGCCTTCGACTCCGCCGACGAGCTTGCCGCAAGGAGGACAGAGGCCGAGGGCAAGGGCGAGACCTTCATCTACAACCAGACGACACGCCAGCACATGCGCAACTCCCTGACCCTTCCGAAGGAGGAGACAGAGAGGCTGCTCCAGGAGACCACCGACTGGACAATCCGCTTCAAGATGCCCGAGGACAGGGTCGTCGTCATGGACGACATGATCCGCGGGCACATGGAAGTCAATACCGACACGCTCGACGACAAGGTGCTCTGGAAAAGGGCCGACGAGCTGCCCACCTACCATCTCGCCAACATCGTGGATGACCACCTGATGGAGATCACCGAGGTCATCCGCGGAGAGGAGTGGCTTCCGTCCCTGCCCCTGCACTATCTTCTGTATGAGGCATTTGGATGGACGGAAAGCATGCCCCGCTTCGCCCACCTGCCGCTGCTGCTGAAGCCAGACGGAAAGGGGAAGCTCAGCAAGAGGGACGGCGACAAGCTCGGTTTCCCGGTATTCCCGATGAGATGGGAGAACCCCTCCACCGGAGAAGTTTCCCGCGGCTACCGTGAGGACGGATATTTCCCCGAGGCGTTCGTCAACCTGCTGGCATTCCTGGGATGGAATCCCGGGACCGAGCAGGAGATATATTCGCTCGATGAGCTCGTCCCGCTCTTCTCGATAGACCATGTCGTGAAGTCCGGATCGCGTTTCAATCCCGAGAAAGCCCGCTGGTTCAACCGTGAATGGCTCCGCCGCAAGAGCAATGACGAGATAGCCGGGCTCCTGTTCCCCGTTCTAGAGGAGAAGGGGCTGCAGCCGTCCGCATGTCCGGTTCCGGCCATGTGCGCCGGGGCTGACCTGACCGCCCATGGGGCTGATTTCGTGAACCATATCTATTCTGCCGAGTACGTCAGCATCGTGGCCGGCATAGCGAAGGACAGGGTCACATTCGTCAGGGATTACTGGGATGCAGTGCCCTATCTTTTCATCGCTCCGCAGGATTTCGGGGAGTTCGGCGTCGAGGCCGGCCCCGTGAAGGCTACGCAGGCGAAGCCGGACCCGAGGGTGAAGCCGGAGGACAATTCGGCCACCGCGCCGTTCGTGGCGAAGGACGTGAAGAAGTACTGGAAGGGCGAGGTTGCCGCGATGCTCCATGAGCTGCAGGACTGGCTCCGCGGCTATGACGGAGAATTCACGGTGGAGGCTTTCGGACCGGCGCTGGAGGAGGACATCAAGGGGAAGGAGTGGCCGATGGGGCAGGTAATGAACTGCCTGAGGCTGTCCCTGGCCGGTGCCGCGAGCGGTCTTGGCATTGCCGAGATCGTGACGACCATCGGCGTCGGCGAGGCTGTCCGCCGAATCGACTTCGCCATTTCCCGCCTCTCTGCCTAATAGCAGTGCCCTGGGGGCTGGGAAGAGGTCCAAAACCCATGGCCGTCCTCGGCCGTGCCAGAGGGAGGGGCCCGCGAGGCCGAAGGCCGAGTGGGAAGGGCGAGCGAAGCGAGGGTTTCCGTCCCAGTCTACTCCGGCGACATCCAGCCTTCCGCTACATAGAGATAACATGAAAATAAAGGAAACTGATACAATATGAAAATCGGAATTGCAAGCGACCACGCAGGGTATGAGTACAAGACCAAACTCATCCCATGGCTCCAGAAAAAAGGATTCGAAGTAGTGGACTACGGCACAGACTCGACCGTAAGCGTCGACTACCCCGACTTCGCCCATCCCCTCGCCCTGGCAGTCGAAAAAGGCGAAGTAGACAAGGGAATCGCCCTCTGCGGCACAGGCAACGGCATGGCCATAACCCTCAACCACCACCAGGGCATCCGCGCCGGCCTCGCATGGACCTCCGAAATCGGACGTCTTGTCAAGGCCCACAACAACGCCAACGTGCTCGTGATGCCCGCCCGCTTCATCTCCTACCAGATGGCCCAGCACATCATCGACATGTGGGACAAGACAGAGTTCGAAGGCGGAAGG
The DNA here is from genome assembly GCA_964440865.1 of uncultured Muribaculaceae bacterium. Classification (GTDB taxonomy): domain Bacteria; phylum Bacteroidota; class Bacteroidia; order Bacteroidales; family UBA932; genus Cryptobacteroides. The sequence goes on from CAYTXA010000018.1 coordinate 11,291, forward strand.
CACCAGCGCAGGATCGACAAGATCCCGGTAAAGTAACACTGCCGCGGCAGATGATAGCAGACAAGCGTTATCTGGCTGAATCTCACTCCCTTCCGGACACGATAGAAGAATGTCCGGAAGGGATTGTCATTCCCGTCGACAAGCCATTCCGCTGGACATCGGCAGACGTCATCAGGAAACTGAAGTTCACGGCATGCCGCCATTTCGGCAGGAAAGGGCTGAAAGTGGGCCATGCCGGCACGCTAGACCCCCTTGCAACCGGAGTCCTTCTCGTCTGCATCGGCAAAGCCACCAGAATGGCAGAGGAACTACAGCGACATGACAAGGAATACATCGCCGAAGTAGCATTCGGCGCCACGACCCCCTCCTACGACAGGGAAAAGCCCATCGACAGGTTCTGGCCGCTGGACAGGGTTTCGGAAGAGAATCTGCGCTCCGCCCTCCCCTCCTTTGTCGGGGAGCAGGAGCAGGTCGCTCCCCTCTTCTCCGCAAAATCCGTCGACGGGAAGAGAGCCTACGAACTCGCCCGCAGGCTTTACCGCAAGTCCAGGGAAAGCGGAACAGCATTCGACCACGAGAAGGCAGAAATCCTTACGAGGCAGCAGATAAGGATCGACAAGATTGAACTGCTCGCCTTCGACGACCCGGAAGAGAAAAGGAACAGTTCCGGGCTTGTGGACTGGACAAGCGTGCCGCCGGAAGGATTCGACGCCCCGGAAGGCATCTCCCCGGAAGTGCCTGCAGAACAGGGGCGCAACTCCAGGATACACCTAACCGACAACTCCGCCCTCGGGCTTCCCACTGCCACACTCCGGATTGCCTGCTCCAAGGGCACATACATCAGGGCACTCGCCCGGGACTTAGGGGAAAAGCTCGGTTCAGGCGCACATCTTTCCGCCCTGCAGCGCTCAGCCACAGGAGGTTTCCGCGTGGAAAATGCCCTGACGGTCGACGAAGCGATGGCCCTGTTCGGAAAAAGTATCTGAAATTTTTCCGATTTCCATGTAACAAATCCGGAAGTCATCCGTCTTATAGGTGGCTGCCGGGGAAAAACAGATGTCCAGCATGAGATCAACGATATCCTCCGCGGAATTGGGAAGGCTCAGAGACAAGATGTTCCGGTACGCCAGAAGCATCATGGGCGAAGCATCCCGGGCGGAAGACGTCGTGCAGGACGTTCTGGTCAAGATGCTGGAGGAGAAGCCCTTGAAAAACGCGGAAGCCTTCGCCATGAAAGCGACCAGGAACAAATGCCTCGACGCTCTCCGCCACAAGGCATTCCTGCAGAAGAACAAGGCGGACCTCCCGGACGAGGAGACAGGTTCCGGAAAGTTTCCGGGAGCGGCGGTCGAAGGAGGAGAAGCGGTCGAGAGAAGGGAGGCTGGAAAGATCGTGGAAGAAGCGATGGGGAGGCTGCCGGAAGAACAGCGGGAAGCGATCCATCTCAAGGACATAGAAGGCTACGAGATGGGGATTGTGGCTGAGATGATGGGACTGCGGGAGGCGACCCTGAGGGTGGTCCTGTCAAGAGGAAGAAAAGTGCTCAGAGAAGAAGTGACGAAATTAATGAAATGACTGATATACAAGAAATAAGAAAACTCGTCGGGAAGTGGGAAGCCGGGGAGACATCCTCCTCGGAAGAGAAGCTTCTCCGGGACTTCTTCGCCGGAGGTGATGTTCCTTCCGACCTCGAACCCCTGCGCGTCATCTTCGCCGGATTCTCATCCATGGCAAAAGAGAAAGTGCCGGAGACAAGACACGCCAGGAAGAGCCGGATATGGCTCTACGCCGTCTCTGCGGCGGCTGCCATGGCTCTCGTGCTCATGGTAGGACGGCAGAAGCCATGCGCCTACATAAACGGCAAGCCGGTCTACAGCGAAGCGACCGCCCTCTCCTCCATCGAGCAGCTCGGGCTCGACAAGAAAATCGGCGACCTGACACAGCCGGTGGAACTCGACAAGGTTATCGACATATTGGAAAAACTGAATGAAAATGAATAACATGAAAAAACTTTTCCTTGCCGCCATGTCAGCTGCGGCAGCAATGACATTCGCGGCAAAGGCATCAGCCGTCACTCCGTCAGACTCGACGCGTACAGTACTTTCGGATTCCGTCTCGATTTCCGAAAACGGAGACAACCACTTCATCGTTTCCGTCCTCGGCCACAAGATCGGAATAAGCCCGAAAGACAATGATACTGAGACAACTTCGTCGGACTGGCACGGATGGAATTCCGATTTCGGAGATCTCGCGATGGAATTCGGTGTCAGCCCCATCGTCGGGATCGACTATGCCGGCTATGCGGAGAAAGGCTTCCTCGACCCGACAGGACTCGGAGGATTCCACTTCGGTTTCGATGCATGGTCAGCCGGATATGAGTTCAGGAGCGGCGCCAGCATCAGGACCGGGCTCCGTTTCGAGGTCGATGACCACCTGCTTCCGGATTCCTACACGATAAAGTGCGAGAACGGGAGGATTCTTCCCGTCATGACTCCGGAAGGGACAAAGAAGTCCAAGCTGACGATGGCATGGCTCTGCATCCCGCTGAAAGTGACCATGCCCCTGACATCGGATTGGGAAGTAGGTTTCTGGGGCGAGGCAGGGTTTCTGGGGAAGTCCCACACCAAGTACAAGAAGCCGAAGGTCAAGGACAAGGGTGTAGGCGGGCTGAACAAGTTCCGCTTCAGCGCGGGCGCAATGATGACCTTCGACGATATCGGCGTTTTCTGCGAATATACCTTCACTCCCCTCTTCAAGGACGGATACGGACCGGATGCCCATACCCTTTCTGCCGGAATTCTGCTCAACATGTAAATAGGTAACAAGATGGCAACACGAATACTCATAGTCCTTCTGGTCCTGGTCCAGAGTCTGTCGCTTGCGGCAGCTTCGCCGGACGGATATATCTACAAGAAATACTCAGGGAAGGATGGCTATGCAACCGTGCTGGTGGACGGGCGCATGGTCAAGAAAGCTGCGGCTGCCGGCATCCGCGAGCTCACGGTGATTACTCCGGCTGATGCTTCCGGCAGGCCAGAGCTGGAGTCCGATGTGCGCAACTACATCAGCAGCAAGAGCTTGCCGCTGCTCGGCCAGACGCGGGACAGCGGCAAGAACGATGAGATATATTTCCACGAGAGTGTGTCTGGGAGTGACGAGTCGGAGCTGATAATCCTGAGTCTCGAGGATGGAGAATTCTCGGTAATCAGGATTACCGGCCACTTCAATCTCGAGGACGTCTCCTCCATCTCTTCCGCGGGTGGGAAGTGACCTGCACCTATTCGGCGATGGCTTTCTGCCAGGCCTCGTAGTTCTTCAGCTCGGCTGCGGATTCCTTGCCGTCGGCTTCAATGACCTGGTCGATGAATCCGTTCAGCATCAGCGTGATGACGCCCTGTTCGGTCTCGTTGAAGCCGGAGAGGAGATCCTTCGTGTCGGCGATGATCTCGTCCAGGGTAAAGGTCTTGTCGAGGTAGCCCTCGAGAAGAGCCTCCGCCTCTTTCCTGTCGTCGCCGTCTCCGGCAAGACGGTCGATGAATTTCGCGATGAAATTCTCTTCCTTGTCCGTGTACTTGCCGTCCGCCTTCGCGAAGAACAGCCCGACCTTCGCCAGAAGCTTTATGGTCTTTTCTATTGCCTTGGTATCCATATTCTTGCGTTTTTCCAGTCCAACATTCTACCTTCCAGCCGCTGCCGCACGCCCGATCACTTCGATGACGCTCTTTGCGACATCTCCCATAGCAGCTCCGTTGCCAGTTCCTCCGCCGAGAATAGATCCCAGTACGTTGCCAAGTCCGCCGGCATTTACTCCCGAGGTGCGTCCGGAAGACCGCTGCATGGAAGCGCCTGCTGCCTGAGCCTCGCGGATGATTTCCTCTATGCTGAGGCCGCCGTTACGTCCAGCTGCCGCTCCGGTCTGCTGAGCTCCGCCAATCTGCCTAAGCACCTTGCCGAGGATTTCGCCCTGATTTGCAGAGCCGCTTCTTCCGCCCACAGCCGATCCGAGGACCGAGCCAAGGACTTCTTCGAGTCCGCCGGAACGTCCGCTCTGGGCGGCTCCGGAGACTGCCGATTTGATAATGCTGTCCAATAGTCCCATCATGATTGATTTTTGTTCCAATAAATTTAGCAACATTTTCGCAAAACGATCTCCTATTTTCATCAATACTTGTTTGTTTCGTCCCGAATAACAAGCGTCTTAATTTTTTAGAAAAGCTTGTTTTTTGTCAAAAACAATTAATTTATCTTTGTATCGATAAAAATATCAGTATTATGAAAAGGCACCATTCACTACTTCTTCTACTGTGTACTGCAGTTTTCATCGCATGTTCCACTGACGGAACAGAGGATGAACTACTTAATTTCACTAATAGAAACAACAACCAGGTTTCGTTAGTGGATATCAATAATTATATCACAGCATCAAAAGGAATTACGACAAAGGGGGCGGAAAGTGACATAGAAGTACTTCCCATTTTGAGCGGAAACGACACAGTGATGTACATCGTAAATTACCATGAAGGCTGGGAACTTCTTTCAGGAGACAGAAGGATCAGCAAGGTCCTGGCAATGTGCGAGTCAGGTAATCTGCATGAATCCGATATGCAAGGTAACCCGGTATTGTCTGATCTTCTTGCTACGGCAAAGCACCAAATTTCTTTATCATTAGGAAATTCTATTTCGCCAATAGATAATGGTACAGACACCTGGAACACGGCTTATCCGCCAGCAAGCGAAGGGTGGATCTGCCTTGGTTCTCAAGTACTAAGCCATAACTCAGGCGTTCAGGATCACCTTACAACAACAAAATGGGGGCAGCAGTATCCATGGAACATCAAAGCGCCCTATACATCGCAGCTGAAAAAGAACCATTGCTATACTGGTTGTGTCATGGTTGCGTCATCACAAATCCTTTATTATCTTCACCAAAAAGAAAACGATCCGATTTCAACTTATAGTGATTGTATCGACAACGCATCCATCGGTAATGGGAAAGCATACATTTCCATTAACGATAGTGATGTTCAGTATTTCTCAAAAAATAGTACAGAATGGGACACAATGCCATTAGACAGCAGCGAATCAGAAAACAATTATCGCGGCGTATCCACTCTAATGACAAGATTAGGGCATCTTCTCAATGCTGTCTACTTTAGAGATAAGACAGGCGCGATAAATTCCAATATACCTTCTGTTTTACAATCTGAATACAATGTATCATGCAAATATTCTTCTTCAGCAGACTATTCAATCATTAAAAATCAGATAATGACATTAAAAAAACCTGTAATAATAGGCCTAAACTCAGCGGGTGGTGGACATACGGCAATAATCGATGGTTATTATTGGGATAATGCTCATACACGTCTGACTTTTTATAAAAGAGGCTCAAATCCACCCGAATACAAATATTACGATAGTTATACAAACTTAGATTTTGTAGCAATAAATTGGGGTTATGACGGGAAAGACATGACAGAATCAGGTGGAACTATCTGGTACAACATAAAAGCAAATTTTCCATGCAATGCTGATGGAAATACTTATAGTTCAGATGACATGGTCTATGGTTTTACGTATAACAAATAATACTATGAAAAAAAGCATAATTCTATTATCACTGTTTGCAATGATAACTGCAGTTTCATGTTCTAAAGACGAGAAAGTGCCCGGGGACAACAACGACAAAATAGAAATTATCCTGACGAAAAGTCAGGCAAAGTTGGTTGACAGCGAGAATACCTTCGCGTTCAGTCTGTTCCGAGAGATGAATGGTCTTGAGAGCGGGAGTAACCTGTTTTTGTCTCCATTAAGCCTACATGCTGATTTATCCATGCTAAGCAATGGTGCAGATGGTGATACATTTGCACAGATTGCCGATGTGCTCGGGTTCAATGGAGCATCATCTGCAGAGATCAATGAATTTTACAGAACCCTCATCGAAGGGATATTCGGAGTTGACAAGTCAGTGGACCTTGCAATAGCGAACTCCTGCTGGGCTTATGCAGATGAACCATTCCTTCCAGATTTTTCGAAGATTGCAAAGGATTGCTATAATGCTGATATATACAACGTTGACCTCGGAAATTCAGTCAATGACATCAACGGCTGGTGCTCTTCCAGAACCAACGGGCTAATTCCCGAGATAATAACCGACATCGACTCCGACGTCATGTACATCCTACTTGACGCGGTCTATTTCAAAGGCTCATGGCAGAATCGCTTCGATCCCAAAGCGACAGAGAACGGTCTCTTCACTGGATCTGACGGCAAGAAGAGCAATATACCATTCATGCATGGCAATTTCGACCTCATGTCCGGATACAGTTCAGTCCTGGGCGCATCGGTTTGCGAACTTCCCTACGGAAACGGAGGATTCGTCATGGATATCGTGCTTCCCGACGAAGAGACAGCTTTTGACGACTTCGTCGCCGGAATGGACAACACAGACTGGAATGACCTGATTTCCATTATGTCTAGCCAGAGGACAAGAATAACTTTCCCGAAATTCGAGACATCTTGCACAATGGACGGCAAACTGAAGACAGCTCTCTCCAATATGGGAATGGACATCGCATTCGGGCCACTCGCCGATTTCTCGAAGATGATAGCGCAGTCGACATCTCTGGGATCCGTACGCCTGAAGAGCAAGATCACGGTAGACGAGGAAGGCAGCGAAGCCGCATCGGTAAGCGAGATCGAAGGAATAAAGTGGGCGAACGCTGGAAACCCGTTCATATTTACGGCGGACCAACCATTCGTCTATGTGATAAGAGAGACTTCTACCGGGGCAATCATTTTCATGGGAACATATCGTTAATTTTCCGTATATTCGCTAAACTGTAATAGCAATAGACAGAAACGAATATACCTATGCGAGACCTTTATCTTACAAATACCATGACCAGGAGGAAGGAAAAGTTTGTACCGATCACTCCTGGTCATGTCGGAATGTATGTCTGCGGCCCGACCGTGTACGGAGATGCCCACCTGGGACATGCACGCCCCGGCGTGACCTTCGACGTTCTCCAGAAGCTTCTCCGCC
>CAYTXA010000019.1:0-432 GCA_964440865.1 uncultured Muribaculaceae bacterium
GGAGACGAAAACGTAGCACAGGTGTGGCAAGTGTAGTAAAAGTCATGGTTGAAGAAGGTCAGAATTGATCAGGGGCGAGCGGAAAAAGGTTGAAAAGGGCGGAAAGTCACGGCAAGGAGTGGCGGCAGGAAGCTGCAGCAGGAGGTGGCAGGCCATCCGAGCCAGGAGCACACGCCACTGCCCTGCCGCCGCAAGACAAAGGGTGCGGAAGGCGGCATAAAGCTCGGAAGGCGGCATAAAGCGAGAGGCGGGGCGATGGGCGCGGAAGGCAGGAGGAGGGCGCGGAAGGCAGGGCTGGACTGCATGGGCAGGAGGCGAAATGTAGTCAGGGAAGATAGGCCACAAGAAAAAGTCGAAAAAATGTGCAGAAATATTTGGATATTCCAATAAGTGTCGTACCTTTGTAGTGTATTAGTTAACTAAGACAGTAGA
>CAYTXA010000019.1:442-11021 GCA_964440865.1 uncultured Muribaculaceae bacterium
ACCATGATACGCATCGAAAATCTAGGCTTCAGCTTCGGGAAATATCCTGTCCTGAAGAACATTACAACGGAACTTCTCCCCGGCAAGATCTACGGGCTGCTGGGAGAGAACGGGGTCGGCAAGACCACTTTGCTGACGCTTCTTTGCGGACTCAAAAAACCTACGGAAGGCTCCATACTGTACTATGACGAAACGGCAACCTCCGGAAACAGAGAGGAGGGCGTCATGCCGTACGACAGGGAGCCATCGCTGCTGGGCGAAATCTCCTACCTGCCGGACGAAGTGCCGGAAGCCAACATGACGGCAGAACAGTCCGCCTCGATGACCGGGAAATTCTGGCCACACTTCGACATGGACAAGTTCCTCGAGCTCATGAACCTCTTCGAGACATCCGCCAGCCACAAGATGAACAAGATGAGCGCCGGCCAGCTGAAAAAGACACACATCAGCTTCTCCCTCGCATGCGGCACCAGATACATATTCATGGACGAGCCCACGAACGGCCTCGACATTCCCTCGAAGGCACAGTTCCGCAGCGCAATCACCAGATACACAAGCGAAGATTCCACCATCGTGATCTCCACCCACCAGGTCAGGGACCTCGAGGACATCATCGACCCAATCATCATCCTCGACCGTCAGGACGTCCTCCTCAACGCCTCCCTGCAGCAGATCTCCAGCAAGCTGTTCTTCGACTACGGCACCCAGGTCCACCCCGACTCCCTCTACTCAGAGCAGCTGCCCGGAGGATGGATCCAGGTCATCCCGAACACGGCCGGAGAAGAAAGCAAGGTCAGCGTCGAGGCGCTATTCAACGCCGTCCACCGCAACAAGGAACTGATAAAGAACATGTTCACAGAAAGATAATACCATGAAAGACACATTCACATTCTCCCGCTTCGGGAAATACTTCACATACGATCTCAAGAGGACAATCGCCGAATTCGGCATGCCCGCCCTCCTGATCTCTCTTTCCGGCGTATTCTTCTACCTGCTGTACCTGGTCTTCTCCATGATGCTGAACCAGGGACACACAAGCGCACCTTCGGAAGGCATCAGGGAAGGCTTCTTCATGTTTGTCTTCGCAATCTTCGCGATCGTGATGCCGTCGAGGATCTATGGAATGGTCACCGACAAGCGAAGCGGATCCAGCTACCTGATGATTCCAGCCTCCACCGGCGAGAAATTCACCTCGATGATACTCAACGCCGCCATCGTGTTCCCCATCGCATTCCTCGCTATCTACTGGCTGTCGGACGCACTGCTGACCCTGATAGACACCCGCTGCGGAAGCCCCGTGAACATTTTTCTGACAGAATTGATCGATAACGACTTAAGCATACCGACCGGCGCAAAAATACAGTCCGATGCCGGAGCAAAGTTCCTCTGGCAAATCACCATAATGCTCGGATTCATTGCCACCCCGCTGGAATTCCTGCTCGGCGCCCTCGTCTTCGGCAAGCACAAGATCTCGATGACGGTACTCTGCCTGATCGGACTCTCCATCATCCTCAGCATCATTTCGATACCCATAGCCCTCAACCTGGACTATGAGAAAATAATCGACAATTTCAGCCTCAAGGGATTCTTCTGGTCCCTATTGTTCATGCAGCTTGCAGTGGACATCGTCATCGGACTCCTCTGCTGGCTGAGACTCAAGACCATAAAGCACTAGCGCCATGAGTTTCGAAGACAACAGCAAGCCCATCTACCTCCAGATTGCAGATTCCCTCTGCGACAGGATCCTCTCGGGAGAGCTTGGAGAGGAAGAGAAAATCCCGTCCGTGAGAGAATACGCGGCAGACATCGGAGTCAATCCGAACACGGTCGTAAGGGCATATGACATCCTGTCCACAAACGGGATAATATTCCAGAAACGCGGAATCGGGTATTTCATCTCCGACGGCGCGAAGGACAAGGTGAAGGATGCACTAAAGAAGAAATTCTTCGCCGAAATCCTCCCCGGCATCAGAAAGACAATGTCCCTCCTGGGCATCAAGCCCAGCGAAGCATTCCCGGAAGAATAGACTCAGCAGCAATATGATAATCGAACTTAAAGACGTCAACAAGACATACTGGGGCGCACAGCCGCTCCACGTCCTGAAAGGCATAAATCTTTCGGTCGGAGAGGGAGAATTCGTGTCCATCATGGGTGCGTCCGGGTCCGGAAAATCCACGCTGCTGAACATCCTCGGGATACTGGACGGCTACGACTCGGGCGAATACTGGCTCGACGGGAAGCTGATAAAGGACCTGGGAGAGAGCGAAGCAGCCCACTACCGCAACAGGACAATCGGATTCATCTTCCAGTCCTACAACCTGATAAGCTTCAAGACAGCGGTAGAGAACGTGGAGTTGCCCCTCTTCTACCAGGGCATCTCCCGCCACCGCCGCCACGAGATGGCCATGGACTTCCTCGACAGGATGGGTCTCCTCCCCTGGGCGGAGCACTACCCCAACGAGATGTCCGGCGGCCAGAAGCAGAGAGTAGCGATCGCACGTGCCCTCGTGACCCACCCGAGAATCATCCTCGCGGACGAGCCCACGGGAGCGCTCGACAGCAAGACATCGGTCGAGATCATGCAGCTGCTCGGCGAGCTCAACCGCAAGGACGGCATGACCATCATAGTCGTGACACACGAGAGCGGAGTCGCCAACGCGGCAAACAGGATCATCCACATCAAGGACGGAGGCATCGGTTCGATCGAGGAGAATACCCAGCACAACGCAGCCCATTTCGGCGAAGGAGGACTGATCAAATAAGCCATGAGAGACACATTCCATGAAATACTTGCGACCCTCCGGACGAACAAGCTGCGTACGGCCCTGACGGGATTCGCGGTCAGCTGGGGCATCCTGATAATCATGGTGCTGCTGGGCGCGAGCAGCGGGCTCATGAACGCGTTCACGGACAACTCCACGACCCAGAACACTAATGTCCTGACCGTATACCCCGGCATGACGGACACATCCTACCAGGCTGTTCCGAAGAACTACTGGGTGATATTCTACGATAAAGATGTCCGTTTTTCGGAGAATTTCTCGGACAAGATCGACGAAGTCTACACGGTCCGCATCTACAGCGACACCATCTCCCTCGGCCAGGAATACAACAGCGCCACGGTATGGGGCTGCTACCCCCAGCAACAGGACAACATATCCGGCGAACCGATTGCGATAGCCGGCGGAAGATTCGTCAACCAGAAGGACATAGACGAGGAAAGGAAGGTGGTTGTGGTCGGCAACAAGCTCGCCCTCCAGCTGCTCGGAAACAAGACAAGTGGAATCCACGCGTCCATCCAGGTCGGCGGGGCGAAAACGAAAAGAGACACCCACGACGAGATCAGCCGCTCCGCTGCCATAATCGGGCAGACAGTCAACATCGGGCATTTCCCGTTCCGGGTTGTCGGAGTCTACGAGGACCAGGACGGGACATATGGGAGCAACGTCTACATACCGTCGACGACCCTGACAAGGATGCGTCCGAACCAGAACATCGACCTGATGAACCTGACATTCCACGGGCTGGACAACGAGAAGCAGAACAAGGATTTCGAGACGCTCTACAAGAGAGGATTCAACCGCTCCAGAGGTTTCTATCCGGACGACAACAGCACCCTCTACATCAGCAACTCGTTCACGGACAACATCGAAATGGCGAAAGCGAAGAAGATCCTCACCATAGCATTCTGGATCCTCGGTATGTTCACCCTCCTGAGCGGCATCGTGGGCGTGTCGAACATCATGCTGATCTCCGTCAAGGAAAGGACGCATGAATTCGGAGTCAGGAAAGCCATCGGAGCCACTCCGGGCTCTCTCCTGAAGCTGATCGTGACGGAGAGCATCGCCATCACCACATTCTTCGGGATCATCGGAATTTTCTTCGGCATGATTGCCAACGAGTTCATGGATTCGACCCTGGGATCCAATCCAATAGATCTCGGGATAACGCAGATATATATGTTCAAGAACATCGGGGTCGGAATGGACGTGGCGCTGGAAGCACTTGCCCTGCTGATCGTTGCAGGAACCCTCGCGGGAATCATCCCTGCGTGGAAAGCAGCCCGCGTACGTCCGATCGAAGCCCTCTCAAAAAGTTAGAAGCCATGCTTTTCGATATAGATTCATTCCGGGAAATCGGACAGGCGCTGTCCCGAAACAGAAGCAGGACACTGCTCACGGGCTTCGGAATTTTCTGGGGCATATTCATGCTGCTGACGATGCTCGGCGCCGGAGACGGACTGAAGAGGATGCTCTCGAGCCTGGTCGACGGTTTCGCCACGAATACGGTCATCTGCGGGCCTGCCCAGACCCAGGAACCCTACGGAGGATTCCAGAAAGGCAGGACATGGACCCTGAACACAGCTGACCTGGGGATTCTCAGGTCGAGGGTCCCGGGAATAGACGTCCTGACCCCGATCCTGTCGGGATTCAGCGCGACTCCCGAGCATAAGGAGCGATCATTCTCAGGCGGTCGCCTCTCGGGAGTGTACCCCGACTACAGCAAGATCAGCACCCCCAGGATGAAATTCGGCCGCTACATAAACAGCACCGACGTGGAACAGAAGCGAAAGGTCTGCGTGATCGGGAGGAGAGTCTACGAGAAACTCTTTCCCGGAGGCGAGGACCCTACGGGACAGTTCATCAGGCTGAAGGAAACGGGTAACATGTTCATGATCGTGGGAGTCAACTCCCGCAAGTCTGCCATCAGTATCGGCGGCACTGACGATTCGATGATAACAGTCCCCTTCTCCGTCCTCAACCAGATGTATTCCCGCGGCGACAGGATAGACCTTTTCTGCATGACGGTAAAGAAAGGATGGACCTCCGACGAGATCCAGGAACAGGTCCGCAGCGTGCTCTTCCACATCCACGGCATCTCCCCCACCGACAAAGAGGCCCTCATGGCAATCGATACCGCGAAGATTTTCTCGATAGTGGACAGTCTGTTCTCAGGGCTCGACATCCTCATACTTCTCGTCGGGCTTGGGACGCTCCTCGCAGGAGCCATCGGTGTCAGCAACATCATGATGGTGACAGTCAAGGAACGCACCGTCGAGATAGGCATCAGGAGGGCAATCGGAGCAACTCCGAGGATGGTTGTCGGGCAGATAATGTCCGAGAGCATAGCCCTGACCCTTGTCGCCGGAGCGATCGGAATACTTGCAGCCGGCGGACTTCTGGCACTGGGTACGATGATAGTCCAGACTCAGCCGGATTTCGAGACGACGTCGTTCCAGATAGGATTCTGGACAGGAATAGGAGCATTGTTCCTGATCGTGGCGCTGGGCGTGCTCGCAGGTCTGGCCCCGGCGTCCAGAGCCATGAACATCAAGCCTGTAGAGGCTATAGCAGATGAGTAGTAAAAGAAAAATAGATAAAACAGATATACTATGAAATTCCATTTCAAGTCAATCATCCTGGCCATCCTGGCCATCGCTTTCGTGGGCATGTTCGTCATGCTCTACAAGAACTCGCGCCCGGAAAAGGTCGAGTACGAAACCCTGACAGCCACAGTCAAGGACCTCAGGCGCACCACACTCCTGACAGGGAAGATCATCCCCAGGGACGAGGTCGCGGTCAAGCCCCAGATCACCGGAATCATAGCCGAGCTCAACAAGAAACCCGGCGAGCTGGTCAGCGAGGGCGAAGTCATAGCCAAAGTCAAGGTTATCCCGGAGATGAGCTCCCTTTCGAGCGCACAGTCCAGGGTACGCCTTGCAGAGATCAACCTCAAGCAGGCAAAGACGAACCTCGACCGCGAGAAGGCCCTCTTCGACAAGCAGCTCGTGAGCGCGGACGAATATGACCAGATCCGCCAGACATGGCAGCAGGCCGTAGAGGAGAAGAACGCAGCGGAAGACGCCCTGGAAGTCGTCAGGGACGGAGTCTCGAAGTCCAATGCCTCCTCTTCCTCCACCCTCATCCGCTCGACGATCAGCGGCCTCATCCTAGACATCCCCGTCAAGGTCGGAACCTCCGTCATCAACAGCAACACCTTCAATGACGGTACGACCGTGGCCACGGTTGCGGACATGGGAGACCTGATATTCGACGGGTACGTGGATGAGACCGAAGTCGGGAAGATCGCAGTGGGAACGCCCATGACAATCACGATCGGTGCTCTGTCGGACCTCTCGTTCGATGCTGTCACAGAATACATTTCCCCGAAGGCTAAGGAAAACAACGGGACAAACGAGTTCGAGATCAAGGCGGCGGTTTCCGTCCCTGAGGGCACGACAGTCCGTTCTGGCTACAGCGCCAACGCAGAGATAGCCCTTGACGAGGCAAATGGGGTACTGACTGTGCCCGAGAGCTCCCTGACGTTCGAAGGGGACAAGACATATGTCTACGTCAAGGACGGCAAGGGATGGAAGAAGACTGAAGTCGAGACAGGGCTCTCCGACGGAATCGACATAGAGATAAAGAGCGGAATCTCCGAAGGCACGGAAATACGCGGAAACGAAAAAATCAGCTAAACCATGAAAATCCGCAATTTGCTCATATTGGGGCTGCTGGCATGCCCGCTCGCAGCCTCGGCACAGGAGCCGGCAGGCCCGTGGACCCTTTCACAGTGCATAGCCTGGGCGCAGGAGCACAACATCACAGTCCAGCAGAGTTCCATCAGCGCGGAGCAGTCCGAGATCGAACTGAACACAGCAAGGAATTCCCGCTTGCCGGGAGTAAGTTCCTCGGCTTCGCAGAGCTATTCTTTCGGACGAGGTCTGTCGATGGACAACACCTACGTGAACACCAACACCTCGTCCACCAGCTTCAACCTTGGCGCAAGCATGGACATCTTCAACGGTTTCCGCACCAACGAGACCATAAAGCTCGACCAGCTCAACCTCAAGGCAGCCACCGCCGACCTCGAGAAAGCCCGCAATGACCTCAGCCTCAACGTGGCGCAGGCCTATGTCCAGATTCTCTACGACATGGAAATCCGCGATGTCGCCAGCCGTCAGGTCGCCATAGATTCCTTCCAGGTCGCAAGGCTGGAAGATATGGTCCGCACCGGGAAGGCTTCCGGCGCCGACCTCGCCCAGCAGCAGGCCACGCTCGCCCAGAGTCAGTATTCCCTGACGCAGGCGGAGAACAACCTTTCGCTCGCCCTGCTGACCCTCAGCCAGCTCCTCGAGCTCCCCTCTCCCGAAGGTTTCAGCATCGTTGCTCCCGAGGTGGATCCGGAAGTGTTCAGGATAGAGGATCCGGAAAGTGTCTATTCCTCCGCTCTTGTCACGCGTCCCGAAATTCTCGCCGAGCAGTACAGGCTTTCCGGCTACGATTCCCAGATCAAGATTGCCAAGAGTTCGCTCTACCCTTCCCTATCCTTCAACGGAGGACTCGGCACGAACTACTACACGACGTCGGGATATGACCACGCTTCTTTCGGAGACCAGATCACGAACAACTTCAGCCAGTATCTCGGACTGTCGCTCAACATCCCGATTTTCAGCAAGTTCTCCATCCGCAATGACATCCGCACCGCCGAGCTCAGACGCCGCAGCCAGGAGCTTCAGCTGGAGAACACAAAGAAGAATCTCTACAAGGAAATCCAGCAAGCATACTACAATGCCGTTGCGGCTCTCGCAAAGTACCGCAGCAGCCAGGAGGCGGCAGAAAGCGCGGAGAAGTCCTTCGAGCTGGTGACCTCGAAATATGAGAACGGCAAGGCTTCGATCACGGAATTCAACGAGGCGCGTAACAATGCCCTGAAATCCGCCTCGGACCTCGTGCAGTCACGGTATGAGTTCCTCTACCAGACCAAGGTACTCTCCTTCTACAAAGGAGAGAAACTTGGGTAGACCAGGCTTCCGTAACTGACACACTATGAGCACAACAGCAATCATCCTCACCGTCGCACTCTATCTGGCGTTCATGTTCGCCGTGGCATGGCTTGCCGGCCGCGGAAGCGACAACTCTGCGTTTTTCAACGGCTCACGCAAGTCGAAATGGTACATAGCCGCGCTTGCCATGATCGGGGCGCCGATGTCCGGGGTGACGTTCGTCTCCGTGCCCGGCATGGTGGCGACAAGCGGATTCGGATACCTCCAGATGTGCATCGGGTTTGTGGCCGGATACCTCGTCATTTCCTATGTGCTGATTCCCCTGTTCTACAAGGAGGATGTCGTGTCCATCTACCAGTATCTGGACAACCGGTTCGGCACGTCGACATACATGACAGGCGCATGGTTCTTCTTCATTTCCAAGATGTTGGGGGCTTCCGTGCGCTTCTTTCTCGTGTGCCTCGTGCTGCAGATGCTTGTTTTCGGGCCGCTCGGACTTCCGTTCGGGCTCAACGTGCTGATTTCCGTAGCAATAATCTTCGCCTACACTTTCAGGGGCGGGGTCAGGACTGTGATATGGACAGACACTTTCAGGACAGTCTGCATGATTCTCGCGGTAGTGCTGGCAATCGTCTTCATCGCCAGGGACCTGGGTCTGGATTTCAATGGGATAGCCGGCACGATCGAGGACAGCGGGATGGCCAGAATATTCTACTTCGACGACATAAATGCCCCGCAGTTCTTCTGGAAGCAGTTCCTGGGCGGCCTCTTTACGACGGTCGCCATGACTGGTCTCGATCAGGACATGATGCAGCGTCCGCTTAGCTGCAAGGATCCGAGGGACAGCCGCAAGAACATGATTGTCAGCGGAATAATGCAGTTCTTCGTTATTACGATGTTCCTATGCCTCGGTGCGCTGCTCTACCAGTTTGCTTCTGCTCACGGCATCACGGAATCTGGCGACAGGCTTTTCGCGGCTGCAGCGACTTCCGGGCTTGTTCCGGGCATAGTGGGTATTCTTTTCATGGTCGGGCTCACTGCAAGTGCCTATGGCGCAGGAGGTTCCGCTCTGACTTCCCTGACGACGTCCTTTACCGTGGACATTCTCAGGGCTGGAGGGGAAGACCCTGAGAAATTGGCTAGAACAAGAAAGATTGTCCATGGCTGCATGGCTGCTCTCATGGCGGTCGTAATCATTGTGTTCGACCGTCTGAACAACACCAGCGCGATAGATGCTGTCTTCACGTTGGCAAGCTTCACGTATGGTCCGCTGCTGGGGATGTTCGCTTTCGGGCTTATCTGCAAGAGACAGGTCCATGACAGGTTCGTTCCGCTGGCAGCAATCATTGCGCCTCTCATCTGCCTTGTCCTGCAGATGAATTCGGAAAGGTGGTTGGGGGGCTACAAGTTCAGCTACGAGCTGCTGCTCCTCAACGCGCTGCTGACCATGGCCGGCCTCGCCTGCCTGGTCCGCCGCAAATAATATCTGCATTTTTGCGGAAGGCCGCTATTCTCCGGCGTAGTTGACTTGCACCTGAGGCTTGTCCATGGTGACGGCAATGTCATGCTGGTTGACCCTGACCTTTCCCGTTATGAATTCGGGGATATTGTAGGAGAACATCAGGTCGCCGTAATATTTCCCGGGATTCTTCTGCGGGAGCAGGAACGGCTTGTGCGCATTCCCTTCGGCATCCATGTATGTGATATAGAGTCTCGTATAGAGTCCGTCTCCCCTACGGCTGCTGAACACCATCCATCGGCTGGAGTGGCTCCATGAATGATAGCTGTCGACATCGCCGCTGTTCGCCTCGGAAAGCGGACGGATGCTCCCGTCGGAAAGGTTCGCCTCCCAGAGGTCTGCGTCCTTGTGCCAGATGGAGAAATTGCCGAACCCGTGATGAGTGAAGACAAGATACTTTCCGTCCGGCGAGACCCTCGGGAAAGAAGCGCTCGCCCCGTCCGACTTCGCATTGTAGATAGTGTCGACCTGGGAGGAGAACGTCGCGCTCGCGGCATCGAATCCTATCCTGCAGAGGCTGTAGTGCGCCTCCTTGTATTCGTCAGGCATCGGTCCGCAGGCTGGAGCAGTGCAGAAATAGAGATACTTGCCGTCCGGAGAGAACGACGGGAACGTCTCGAACGAGCCCTCCGACTTCAGCTGGGGACAGGACACGATCTCGTGCGTCCCGACATTGTAGACGACGATGTCGGACGCCGAGTCATAGACCTCGATCCTGTTGGCATGGTTGGAGAAGAAGGCTTGCTTTGTGGCATTGTTCGAGAAGGCTATGTAGTCCCCTGACGGATGCCAGTACGGGTAGACAAGGGCGGAGATAGTCTCAGGGGTTTTGGTATTCAGTGCCGTCACCTCCTTCCCGTCCACATAGACGGTGCCCCCGTGCCTGGCCCTCATGTGGAAAACCATCTTCGAGGGGTCCTGCATCCTGAAAGAATGGCAGTTGACGCAGTTGTTGTCTGTCATCTTGTTCTCGTAGATGGGGCTCTGGTCATAGCTCTCGAGATTGCGCTGGTATATTCCCATCTTGTTCCACAGCCCATATCCCGGAGCAATGAGCCTGTAGGCAACCCACTGGTCTATCTTGTCCGGAGAAACCGTCATGCTGAACGGCTTGTAGGCAATCCACTGTTTTCCTTCCTTTTGGCATACAGTGAACTTTATATCATGGCCCTGGCTCTTCTCCAGAAGTGAAGACCATTTTCCGGAAGGGATCTCGAAGCAGCAATCCTTCCCTTTGACAGAAAAAGATTCGTCTCCGCCTTCAACCACAAGC
>CAYTXA010000019.1:11031-18035 GCA_964440865.1 uncultured Muribaculaceae bacterium
AAATACGGCTGGATAGAGTGATTCAACCGTTCAACCACAAGCATCAGCCGAGATCCGGAGACACCCTGAACATTGAAGTCCAGAGGAGCGATATTGACTGGTATCACAACTCCCTTGTAGTCAGGGAATATCTGGACATCCTCGTCGGAGCTCGTATAGTCCGGGACACTGCTCCCGCACGAATATGTCATCAGCACTGCCAGCAACAAAGCAGCTGCTAGAATTGTTTTTCTCATCTTACTTCAATCTTAAATCCCTGAACAAGAAATAGTACCAGAATGTATTCCCATACTCTGCGGCAAGCCCTTTCTCCGGCTTGATCCCGCTGTGGGAGTTTGCGATGCGGTCATCGTTGAACTTAGCGAACCTGTCTATCACCTCCTGGGAAGCCCCCATCGACAGAGCCTTCGCCGGCTCATCGGCATAGTACAGGGCTATCGCCTGCTGGAGAACCGGCGGAATTTCCTCCAGAGCCGGAGTTCCGCGGAAATGCCCGATGAAGGCCTCAGTAGTCTTCTTGTCCTTTGCAAGAAGCATGAAAGCTATTGCATAGTCCCTGATTCCTTTGTCCGAGGGGTTGGCATCGAGGCAATGCATCATGTCTATGAACGGCCCGTCCGCGAACGAGAAATAATCCCCCTGCGGAAGGCTCCTTCTCTTCGGGCCCATCTCCGGATCAGCCTCGACCGCGGAATCGTCGTCAAGGAACCGGGAATACTTTTCTGCCCATGAAGCATAGAATGTGGTCTTGGACAGGACCGCAAGATATTTTTCCGCCACACGGTAATATCCGAATATGAGATTAGTCTTCACAAGCATCTGCAGCATGGAAGGGCTGCCAAACGGGAAAGCCACCTCGGCATCGAACGCCTTGTTCTGGGCGGCGCCAATGTTCCCCATCTCGAAATACACCCTGGACAGCATGGCGGCGACTTCGGGAATCTTCGCGACATCTCCATTGTCGACATTCAGCGACAGGACCGAATGCGGCCCGAACTCGAAGAGCCTGTCCAGGAGCTCGCCCTTGCGGGACAAGGCCATGTTGACGTAATTCTGTGACATGAAGTCACTTGTATGGGCATACGGGCTGCCGAGGATCCCGTCCCAGTCCTCGTTTTCGGCGAAATGCTGCATCATTGCCATGGGGTACATGAGGACCGGGGTACGCTTTACTATAGCAAAATGCGACACGCAGACACCGGCAGCCAGTACCACTCCGAAGGCCATGTCCCAGACGGGACGGAAGCGAAAGAGGGAGCCGAAACTGACAAGAAGCGGAACGACAATCGCAGCGATCCACGGCAGGCTGAACTTCACGGGCGCCACGATCGTGGACTCATAGTAGAAGTCCACCCAGAGGGCGCGGCGCAAAGATGCGATATGTCCGGAATAGACCATCGCAAAGCCGGCAATGACTACAAGCGCGACCGGAACAAGCCCAAGCAGCGCTCCCCTCCTGCCGGACAAGATATCGGTCATGGCAACAAGCACGGCGAAGAGAATCGCCGCAGGCCCTGTCAGGAAGTAAAGCGCAAGCGATGCCGCAGATGCAAGGACAGCCCTCGCTGCAATTCCGGCATGCCTGGCCGAAAGAGAATAGGCCCAGACACATGCCACAGACAGGAAGAACGCCACGAAACCATCGTAATGATAGTACATGTCGTCGAGGCAGAGAACCTGCAGGAAAAACGGAACCAGACAGATCGGAAACAGGTAAGAGGAGCCATCTTTCCTCCTGAAAGCAAGCCAGAGCATCGCGGCTCCGGCAACTGCCAATATCCCGGTCGCAATCGGCCCGGCAAACGGCTTCAGGAAATATTGCACAAGGAACTGCGAGACCACAAGACCCGCGCCTCCAACATTTCCCATCAGCCCACGGATATAGTCGGGGTCATTCAGGAAAAGCTGTGTCTGTTCCCTGTAGTAATAGAGATAGGCCTGCGAAGCGTTGCAGAGTGCCACCACGAAAATTGCTGCAACAACAGCTACAGCCAGCCAGAAATTTTTTCCAATCTTGTCCATGCTTCAAAGATAGTAAAAGAGGCCGGTCATCCGGCCGGCCCCTCTATTGAGATATAGGACTAATATCCATTGTTTTGCTTGAGGTTCGGATCGATGTCGATGTAGACCTGGTCGATCGGAAGTAGGATCTTGTTCTCGTCGAAGTTCTTGTACTCGTCCCTCGAGAAAGAAACGCTGCGACCCGTAACCTTAACCTTGTAGTCGCCGTTGGCATCCTTCTCGGGAAGCACGTCTCCGTCGAGATGCTCAACCTGGAAGTTCTTCAGAACGTCCACGATTGTGCCCCAGCGAATCAGGTCGAACCTTCTCAGACCCTCGCCGTTGAGCTCCACGCGGCGCTCCCTGCGGACAAGCTCGCGGAGTGTCTCCTGGGAGTTGTACCTAGTCTGGTCGACAGCAGGCATTCCGGCACGGCTGCGGATCATGTTCAGGCATTCGACAGCATCGTCGAGATTCTTGTTCAGCTCGATCTCGCACTCGGCAATGGTCAGGAGAACCTCAGCATAGCGCATAACCTTGAAATGCATCGTACAGCGGTTGGTAGAGGACGGGTCCACATTGGCAGCCTGGAAATACTTTCCGAGCTGTAGACCAGTCTTCGAGGAGTTGTCCGCGGTCTTGTAGTAGTCGGGGTTCGTGTCCCCGTTCGCAAGTTTCTGGGGCATGCTGTTGTAGCAAGTCGCGTAGCCGGGATAAGGCTGTCCGGGATATACTATGGAAGCACGCAGGCGCGGGTCACGGTTCAGGAACGGCTCCTCGGGATCATAGAGAGGAGACTCGTCGATCGTGAGACCATCGATACACTCGAATGCGTCCATGAGGTCGAGCGTCGGCACGAGGGAAGACCATCCGTTGATTCCGTTCGCGAGATACATGGGCTCATAGAGATACCTGTCGGTGTTCGCGATGAAGGAATAGGAGAGGATAGTCTCCGAATCCTGCTGGTTTGCAAGAAGGAAGGAATCGGCATAGCTTGTGGAAGGCAGGCTGAACTGGCCGCTCTTGCGGATCTCTTCGGCATAGGAAAGGGCATTTGCGTAGTCGCCTCTGAAGAGGTAGTAGCGCATCAGGAGACCCTGGACGAACTGCTTGTTGAAGCGGCCCTCTACGCCGTCGCTCTTGTCCGGCAGATACTGGATGCAGTCCTTGAGCTCGGAAACGAAGAACTCGCGAACCTTGTCGACTGGATCCCTTGCGACCATGGCGCTGACAGGATCCTGGAGGACCTCAGTTATCAGCGGGAAGTCTCCGTAAAGATCCGATTTCCAGAAATAAAGGAATGCACGTACGGCACGCACTTCAGCCTTGTGCTCATTCTGGGCCTCTTCCGAAGACCACTCGACATTCGATTCATTGGCAAGGTACTCGTTGCAGGTACGTATGTCAAGGAAATTGAAGAAGCTGATGCCGGGAGAAGCAGCAGTGCTTGTACCGGTGGTCAGGGTCTTGTAGCCTTCCCATGAGAAGTTGCTGAAATAGTTGTCAGACGTACAGTCCCAGTAGACGAAGTTGTTGTAGTAGCCTCCGTAGATGTCGTAGAGGCCATTGTAGACTCCGGCCAGGGCAAGGTCCGCATCGCTTTCCGTTTTCCAGAAAGTAGAAGGCGAGAGAGAATCCTCCGGAGCCCTGTCAAGAAAGTCCGAGCAGCTCGTGGCAAACAGTGTCATGGACAGAACTGCGACCACTCCAAATACTATCTTTTTCATGTTTTGTCTTGTTTAGAAAGTGATGTTGAGTCCGATGGAATTGACCATAGTGGAAGGATAGCCGTTTCCACGTCCGGAAGGACCTTCAGGATCGTATCCGGGAATCATTCCGTCGATGGTGAGCAGGTTCTGGCCGCTGTAGTAGATTCTTGCATGGCTGATGCCCATGAAGTTGGCGACCTTCCTGGGGAGGGTATATCCGATCTGGAGTTCCTTGAGCCTCAGGTAGGAAGCGTTCTGCTGCATGAGGTCGCTGGTCAGCATGTTGTCGATTCCGCTCTCGACCAGACGGGGATATTTCGCTCCGGTGTTGTCGGGAGTCCATGAATCTTTCCAGTATCCCTTGTTGAGCTTGCAGGTCGAAGTACCGCTCTCGATGCTTACCTGTCCGAGACCCTCGTTGAAGATCCTGTAGACGTCGGCGGCACCCTGGAAGAATACGACAGCGTCGAAGTTCTTCCAGCCAGCGGTGAAGTGGAATCCGAATGTCCAGCTCGGATCTAGAGAACCGAGGGTCACACGGTCGTCGGCGTTGACGACGCCATCCTTGTTCACGTCGACATACTTGACATCGCCTGGCTTACGTCCGAGACCGGAAGTAGTCATCTGATACTCAGGCCACTTGTCGATTTCCTCCTGGCTCTGGAACAGGCCGTCGGTCTTGTAGCCGTAGAGGGTGTTGAGCCTGTGGCCGACGTAGTCACGGACATCGATATCGTCGAGATCGGGATTGTAGAAGTCCTGTCCGCCGAGATCGAGGACTTCGCTCTTGTTGTAGGCGACGTTGCCGCCGGCCTCGAATGCAACCTGTCCGAAAGTGTGCCTGTAGGTCAGTCCGAGCTCGAATCCGCGGTTGCCGATCTTTCCGATGTTGTCATAGTAGTTCGAAAGGGCATATGCGATAGGAGTCGTGGCGATCATCAGGATGCCGGTAGTCCTCTTGTTGTAGTAGTCGAGGGTGATGTCGAAATCCTTGACAGTCATGTCGACACCGACGCCGGTCATCGTGGTCTTCTCCCACTTGAGGTCCTGGTTGACAGCATTGTAGGTCTTGGCACCGGATACGTAGTTGTTGTTGAACACTGCGCCGTAGCCGAGGGACAGTGTGGAGATCGTGGGATAGTAGGATCCGATATCCTGGTTTCCGAGCTGACCCCACGATGCACGGATCTTCATGTTGGAGATCGTGTTCTTCAGGCTGCCGAAGAAGGGCTCGTCGGAGATACGCCAGCCGGCAGAGAAGCTCGGGAAGAATCCCCAGCGGTTGTCGCCGGTGAAGCGGGAAGATCCGTCGTAGCGGGCATTGGCCTCGAAGAGGTACTTGCCTTCATAGTTATAGGAGAAACGGCCGAACCATGAGATCATGGCGAGTTCGCGTGTGTAGCCGTTTGCCTTGGCAGTGGAGGAAGATCCGGCGTTGATGTCGGTCAGGACCTCGTTTGCCATGCCCTCGCGGTAAGCGTAGGCATATCTGTACTTGAAGAGTTCGGAATGGAATCCGGCGAGGGCGTCGAAGTTGTGTCCGCCGAAGCTCTGCTTCCACTCAGGAGTCAGGTCGAAGGTCGTGCGGTTGTAGTTGGAATATGCATCGGATGCGAACGTGGTTCCCTGCACGCCGTTGCGGTACCTTACCTGCTTGTTGTGCTGTACGTTCTCGAGGTTGTGCTCGTTGTATGCCAGGGTTCCCTTCACGGAAAGGGAAGACAGGATGTGGTAGGTAGCGGATGCGATACCGAGGAGGTTGGTAATGTGCCTGTCGGCATGGGAACCGGACTCGAGCCATGCGATCGGGTTACCGTCGGATACGCTGCCGTAGCTGCCGTCGGAGTACTTGTAGACAACCATCGGGGAGATACGTGCGGCAAGACGGAATATCTGGTATACGGAGTTTGTGCTTCCGAACTCGCTGATGTCGGCCCTGTCGGTGAAGTATGCGGTCATGGGCTCGCCGATGTCCTGCCTCATGTAGGAGAGGCTGAAGGAGGTCTCGAGCTTGTCGGTAGGCTTCATGTCGACATTGATACGGCCGCTGTACTGGTTCTTGTCATAGTTCTTCACGACACCGTCCTGGTACAGGTAGCCAAGAGAAGCAAGATAATGCGCCTTCTCGGTACCACCCTGGAGAGTGATGTTGTGGGATGTCTGGACAGAGGTCTTGTAGAGAAGATCGTACCAGTCGGTATTCGGGTAGTTGTCCGGATCGGAGCCGTCGCGGTATTTGCGGATCTGCTCTTCCGAGAAGAAAGGCTCGGAATAGACGCCCTCGTATGCACGGGCGGCGTTCCACCTCTCGGCGATCTCGGCAGAAGAGTAGTACTCCGGGATATCGGTCGCATTCGTGACGCCGACAAGGCCGGAATAGGAAACGGTCGGCTTTCCGTCGCCGCCACGCTTCGTGGTCACGAGGATGACGCCGTTGGCAGCCTTGGATCCATAGATAGAGGAAGATGCGGCATCCTTAAGTACTGAGATGGAAGCCACATCATTGGGGTTCACATCGTTGAGAGAGCCCTCGATTCCATCGATGACAACCATAGGGCTTGCAGTGTTGAGGGTACCGGTACCACGGATGATGATGTTTCCGATATCCTGTCCGGGCTGTCCGGAGGACTGGGTAACCTGTACGCCGGGAAGCATACCGCCAAGTCCCTGGGAAAGGTTGGTCAGAGGACGGTTGTCGAGAAGAGTGTTGTCCACATTGGCAACCGATCCTGTCAGGTTGGCCTTCTTCTGGACACCGTATCCGACTACGGCAACTTCCTCAAGGGCCTGTGTATCAGGAGCGAGCCTTATCACCATGTCTCCCTCGGAAGGAGTGACGGTCTTGGTGACGAAGCCAAGGAAAGAAATTTCGATCGTCGATGTCGGAGAGACACTGATTGTGAAACGCCCATCGCCATCAGTAATTGCACCGTTCACGGTGCCGGTCTCGATTACGGAGGCGCCGGCTACCGGCTCGCCCGTGTTGTCAAGCACCTAGCCCTTCACGGTAATCTGCTGCTGCACAGCAACTGCAGACGACACTTCTGATGCCATTGACGGGATGATTGCGATTCCGCCCGCCAGCATGGTCAGAACGCCTGCCCTGCAAAAAGCGGAAAACAGAAACTCATTTTTCATCGGTTAGTGTTGTTAAAATGTTGATTAATAATGGTTAATAAAAATAGGCAAAAAGGTTCTGATCCTTTTGCAGCGCAAAGATAGCACTTTTTATCTGTAAGCAAAATACGTTTAACGAACTTTCGGCACCACCCACACACGCGAACAGAAGCAAAT
>CAYTXA010000020.1:0-4923 GCA_964440865.1 uncultured Muribaculaceae bacterium
AAACATAATGTTACAAAAATGAACAACAGACTAATCCAGTTTTTGGCCGCCGAAAACATCTCGCAGGCCCAATTTGCCGACACCATCGGAGTCGCCAGGGCAAGCGTCTCCCACATTGTCGCCGGGAGGAACAAGCCGGGATTCGATTTCATCCAGAGCACGGCCGAGCACTACCCGAACCTCAACATAGAGTGGCTCATTGCCGGAAGAGGCCGGATGTACAAGAACGTATCCGGCAGAGAGGCTCCGGTCACGGCAGCGGATGCCGGAGAGTCAGCCGCCGGGCAGGAAGAGGAAGCCGTCATCCTTTTCCCGGAAGACAGACCCCGCGAGACTGCTCCGGACCCTGCCGGAGCCACGGCAGGAGCCGGAAAATCGCAGCCAGAAAGCGCAAAACCAGCCGAAAATTTGTCGCAACAGCCTGATACACAGAGAAAAATAAAGCATATTCTCGTGTTATACGACGACGGCACCTACAGCATATTGCAGTAGAATTTTGCTACATTTGTGTCTGAAATGTACAGAAAACTGATAAAGCCACTGCTTTTCAGGCGCAATGCCATCCTGGCACATGAAATTGCCGCGCGGCTACTACGCCTGGCGGAAAAGACGCCTCTGGTCAGGACGCTGATCCGGATCGGATACAAGCGCGAATATCCGGCGCTGAAGAAGGAGGTGTTCGGCATCGAATTCCCCAACCCGATCGGTGTGGCTGCCGGTCTGGACAGGAACGGGGAATTCTACAATGTTCTCTCCGACTTCGGGGCAGGTTTCGTGGAAATAGGAAGCATCAGTCCAGAGCCGATCACGGCCTCGGACAGGAAAACAAAGTCCGTAATGATCCGGATACCGGGCAAGAAGGCCCTGATAAGCAATTTCCACTTCACAAACAAAGGCGTACATTCCGCCATAAAGAACCTGAAGGACGACAAACCGGATTCCATTGTCATAGCGAGCATTACGCACAACATCCATGACCACGAGGAGAGCCTTGTGGCGGACTACGACAAGGCCTTCACCCTTCTCTACGACTTCGCCGACATCATGGAAATCAACATTTCCCCCGCAACGATGGGAGTGGGATACGATTACGGTCTGGCCGGTCTCAGCGAAATCATGGACCCGCTGATGGACAAGAGGATGACCATGGAAGTCCTGAAGCCGGTTCTCCTGAAGATATCCGTCGGAATCCCATATGAGGAAATGGACAAGATACTGCTCTACGCCATGAGATCAGGCGTGGACGGAATCGTGGCGGGCGATTCCATCAGGAACTACACCGGACTGCTCGGGGAAAAGGACGGCTCGATAGAGGGCTTTGTATCAGGTGCTCCCCTGCTGGAAAAGACAATTTCAGCCATCAGGCACATCGTGGAATTCACGAAAGGAAGGCTGCCGGTGGTCGGATGCGGGGGCATCATGAAGCCGGAAGACGCGAAGGCAATGCTCGATGCGGGGGCTTCGCTCGTGGAAATATATTCCGGGATAATCTATGAAGGTCCCGGACTCGTAAAAAGAACACTTAACTACCTGGAAGAAAATGCTTAAGGCATCTGTTTGCACAATAGGGGACGAAATCCTCATCGGCCAGATAACCGATACCAACTCATCAGAAATAGCACGCTCCCTCGGCGAGCTCGGGATCAGGGTCACCCGGATGGTCTCGATAGGAGACGACAGGAACCAGATCATCTCATCGCTCGAGAATGAGCTGAAAGACAATGACATAGTCATTACTACCGGAGGACTCGGACCGACGAAGGACGACATCACGAAGGAAGCACTCGCCGCCCTTTCCGGGGCAAAAGGCTACAAGAGAGATGAGCGCCAGCTCGCCATAATCCACAAGATCCTTTCCGCCAGAGGCCTCGACGTGCTCGACATCAACCGCGACCAGGCCCTGGTTCCCGACACATGCGACGTCATTCCGAACAAGATCGGAACGGCTCCGGTGATGGCATTCCGCATGGATCCGACCCGTTTCGGCCACCCGGCAACCCTCTACGCCATGCCGGGAGTCCCCTTCGAAACCAAGGCCGCGCTTCCCGACGTACTGGCAGACATAAAGGCCCATACCTCGTTCTCCAACATAAGCCACCACAGCATAATGGTCTATGGCATAGCGGAATCCGCGCTCTCGAAGAAGATCGCCTCCTGGGAAGACTCACTCCCCTCAGACATGCACCTCGCCTACCTTCCGGACCCGCACACCGGCGTTAGGCTTCGCCTGTCGATCTTCGGAGGAACGGCAGAAGACGACAAGGCAAGGATGGACGCGGAGATCGTTAAGCTCGGAGAAATACTCGGAGATGCCATATATTCATATGAAGACGACACACTCGAGCATGCTCTCGGCGTGCTGCTGAGAAAGCACGGGAAGACCCTTGCCACGGCAGAATCCTGCACGGGCGGAGACATAGCCCACATGATCACGACAGTCCCCGGATCGTCGGAATATTTCCTCGGCTCGGTCGTATCCTACGCGGTCTCCGTGAAGGAAAACGTACTGGGCGTGCCGGCGGAAACCATTGAGAAATACGGAGTCGTGAGCAGCGAGACAGCAGCAGCCATGGCCCAGGGCGCAAGAAGGACTATAGGCGCCGACTACGCAGTCTCGACCACGGGACTCGCCGGCCCCGGCGGAGACGGCACAAACCCGGAAGGCACCGTATGGGTAGGAATCGCGGGACCTGACTGGACCCTCACGAAGAAATACAACTACCACAACGACCGCAAGCGCAACATCCAGCGCTTCGCATCGTCGGCCCTCTATTTCCTGCTGACAAACCTCAGGAAGAAGCTGGACTAGTCCCCAAGCTTTTCCATTATTTCGCTCCACTCGTCAGTCTTGGCGTCGAGATCCCGCTTGTCTTCGAGATATTGCCTCGTAAGCTCCATGATATCGTCGCCAGGACCGGGATTGGCAAGCGTCCCCTCCATCTTCTTCAGCTTCGCCTCCAGCTTCCCTATCTCATTCTCGAGGAATCCGGCCCTGGAGCGCATTTTCTTCTCTTCACGGGAAACTGCCTTCCTCGCGGAGAAATCTTTCTTTGAGGCCGTTTCTTCGGCCTTTGCGGCAGGCTTGTCGGCCGGCTTGAAGCGCCGCTCAAGCTCCTGTAGATTCTCCAGCCGCCTCTTTTCCATGAACTCTTCTACGCTCCCCAGATGCTCTGTCACGTGCCCGTCCCTGAACTCGTACATCTTCGTGACAAGCCCCTCAAGGAAATCCCTGTCGTGGGACACGACGACCAACGTCCCGTCATATGCCGAGAGGGCCTGCTTGAGGATGTCCTTGCTCTTTATATCCATGTGGTTCGTGGGCTCATCGAGCGCCAGAAGGTTGTGCGGCTCAAGCATGAGCTTTGCCATCCCGAGACGAGCCCTCTCTCCTCCGCTCAGCACCCCGACCTTCTTGTCGATGTCGTCGCCGCGGAACAGGAATTCCGCCAGGATGTCGCGCAGCTTAGTGCGGATATCCCCCACCGCGACCCTGTCGAGCGTTCCGAATACCGTCTCCTCCTTGTCCAGCACATCCTCCTGATTCTGAGCGAAATAGCCGACCTGGACATTGTGCCCGACCTTTGCTTCTCCGCTGATGGGAGCAAGCTGTCCCATGATCACCCTCATGAGTGTTGTCTTTCCTTCGCCGTTCCTTCCGATGAATGCGACCTTCTCCCCGCGCCGGATCTCGACGTTGGCGTCCCTGAAGACCACCTTCTGCGGATATCCCACCGTAAGGTCCGTAGCCTTGAAGACAACGTCTCCGGAGCGCGGTGCAGGAGGGAACTTCACGATGAGAGCGGCATTGTCCCTCTCGTCCACCTCGATCCTGTCCAGCTTCTCCAGGGCCTTCATCCTGGACTGAACCTGGTTGGACTTCGTCGGCTTGTAGCGGAACTTCTGGATGAACTCCTCCGTCTTCTCGATCATCTTCTGCTGGTTCGCATAGGCAGCCCACTGCTGGGCCATCCGCTCTTCGCGCAGCTCCATGTACTTGGTATAAGGGACTTTATAGTCATGGATCTTGCCGAGCAGGATCTCTACGGTGCGGTTCGTGACGTTGTCGAGGAAACGCCTGTCGTGGGAAACCAGGAGCACCGACCCATGGAAATTCTTCAGGTAATCCTCGAACCACTCGATGCTCTCGATATCGAGGTGGTTCGTCGGCTCGTCGAGCAGAAGCACGTCCGGGTGTCCGAGCAGGATCTTGGCCAGCTCGATTCTCATGTTCCATCCCTGGCTGAAAGTCTCGGTCTTGCGCCCGAAATCCTCGTCCCTGAACCCGAGACCCAGAAGAGTCTTCTCCGCCTGTACGGCAGGAGGTTCGCTGTTTTCCATGGCAAGACGGTCGCTTAGCTCCCCTACCCGGTTGATGAGATCCATGTAATCCTTTGACTCATAGTCCGTTCTGGTAGCCAGCTGCCTATTCGCCTCGTCCAGTTCCCTCTCTAGGGCATGCACGCTGTCGAACGCCGTCATGGTCTCCTCCATGACCGTCTTCCCCTTGTGGTGCTCCATGATCTGGGGCAGATAGCCGATCTTGATTCCGCCCGGCTTGTCGATCCTTCCGCTCGTAGGGCTCTGAAGCCCGACTATGAGCTTCATGATGGTAGACTTGCCGGCACCGTTCTTCCCGACAAGGCCGATCTTGTCGTTCTCGCTGATATGGAACGAGATGCCGTCGAGAAGCGTGTAGCTTCCGTAGGCAACCGTCAGATTTTCAATAGATATCATTCAGTTTTCCGTTTCTTGGCGCACACGAGGATGCTCGCCTCGTAGAGCGCGTACAAAATCGCTGTCACAAGCCCCAGCGAAAAGGGATCGGAGGTGATGATCACTCCGAGCACGACAACCGCGACAAACGCATGGCGGCGGTATTTCTTCAGCCCGTCACGGCTCACGATTCCGGCCTTCGACAGCAGT
>CAYTXA010000020.1:4952-17971 GCA_964440865.1 uncultured Muribaculaceae bacterium
CGGGAAATCGAACATCACCCAGACAAGCAGGATCATCCCGAAGAAGAGGCCGATGTACGAATTCAGGGATATGGCGTTCGTAACCATCTGGCTGACAGAATAGTCTGCGAGGAACCTCAGCGCAAGCGGAAATATCAGGAAATACCCGATGGCGACTCCCCCGTAGAAAAGCAGCAGCACAGAAAGCAGTACGCCCGACGCGACTTTCTTCTCGGAAGGATAGAGAGCCGGCCGGACAAACTTCCAGAGTTCATTGACAATGAACGGGAAAGAGCACACGAATCCGGCAATTGCCGCCACCTTGAGGTGCACCAGGATCTGCGCGGCAACCTCTATGTTGATGAGATCGAGCCCGCATTTCTCCGCCGGACGAAGGACCACGCCAAACAGCGCATCCTTAAAGCAGAAAAGCACGATGCTGAGGAGCGCAAACACGCCGCCCGCTCTCAGCAGGCAAGCCCTAAGCACGTCCAGATGCTCCCAGAACGACATTTCTCCGGAGCCGGAATCAGCCATGACTACTTCTCTTCGCCGGTTTTCTTGTCATCCTCCGGCTTGTCGCCTTCATTCAAGCCTTCCTTGAAGCTCTTCACGCCCTTGCCCAGGCCTTTCATAAGCTCGGGAATCTTCTTCCCGCCGAAAAGCAGCAAGACCACGAGCGCTACTACGAGGATTTCCCAGAATGTAATGTTCATGTTCTATTGCTTAATTTGTTCTCTATCAGTTTCAGAAGCTTTTCCGGGCAGCCGACCGGACGGCCCTCCCTGTTGAGGAAACCGAGCACGACCACACCCTCGGCGCAGACCTTCCCGTCCTGGTTCACAACTGACTGTTTTATAGTCAGTTTCGCAAGCGGAGCCTTCTCTATGACAGCCTTTGCCGTCACGGTGTCCCCCATCTTAGCCGGGAACTTGTAGTGGCACTCGACCGACACGACGGGAATCGTGAAGCCGTCCTTCTCGCACTCAGTGATAGGATAGCCGAACTCGTCCATCATCGTGTTCCTCGCGCACTCGAAGTAGCGGATATAGTTCGAATGATGGACAATCCCCATCTGGTCGGTCTCATAGTAGCGGACCGGAAACGTCGTCTCAAATACGCATGCCATGGTGCTATTTCTTAAGTGCAGCTATCTGTGATTCAAGGCTTTCGATCTTCGAAAGCGCATCGGACTCCTTCTTTCTCTCCCCTTCCACGACGGCGGCGGGAGCATGGGAAGTGAACTTCTCGTTCGAGAGCTTGCGGCGTACCGAGGCAAGGAATCCCTGCTGGTACTCGAGCTCCTTCGTAAGCTTCGCGACTTCCTCGCTGACATCCACGAGCCCCTCGAGCGGAACGAACATCTCCACGGTTCCGACCATGAAGTTCACTCCTGCACCAGCCTCGAACTCAGCGACTTCCTTGCATTCGGATACATTCGCGAGCTTGGACACTACAGGGAGGAACGCCTCCGGGAAACCAGCCTTGTAGAAGAGCCTGAGCTCCTTCTTCGGGGAAATCTCCTTCTGCTGACGGATTCCGCGGATTGCATTGACAGCCTCCTCTGCCGCGGCAAATCCCTTGAGACAATCCTCGTCGTAAGCGCCGGCAAGGGGAGTGCGGGCGAACATGATGGTCTCCTTCTCTCCGCGCGGTGCCATGTCCTGCCAGAGCTCCTCGGTGATGAAAGGCATGACCGGATGGATCATGCGGAGAAGCTTGTCGAAGAAATCGAGCGTAGCGTCATAGGTGGCGGCATCGATCGGCTCGCCGAAGGCAGGCTTGACGGCCTCCAGGTACCAGCTGCAGTAGTCGTCCCAGAAGAGACGGTAGATCGACATCAGTGCATCGCTGATACGGAACTTCGAATAATGGTCCTCAACGGTCGCGATCGTCTTGTCGAGAAGGTTCCCGAACCACTTGACAGCGACCCGCGAAGCCTCGCTCTGAGGCACGGATTCGTCTCTCTTCCAGCCCTTTACGAGCCTGTATGAATTCCATATCTTGTTGCAGAAGTTTCTTCCCTGGGCAACCTGGCTCTCGTCGTAGAATATGTCGTTGCCGGCGGAGGAGCACAGCAGCATGCCGATCCTGACGGCATCGGCGCCGTATTTTGCTATGAGGTCGAGCGGGTCGGGAGAGTTTCCGAGCTGCTTGCTCATCTTCCTTCCCTGCTTGTCGCGTACGATTCCGGTGAAATAGACGTTGCTGAACGGCTCTTTGCCCATGAACTCGTCCCCAGCCATGATCATCCTGGCAACCCAGAAGAAGATGATGTCCGGGCCTGTCACGAGGTCATTCGTAGGATAGTAGTACGAGAGGTCCTTGTTTGGCTTGTGGTCGGGATGGCCGGGCTTCTCCGGGTCGAATACGGAGATAGGCCAGAGCCAGGAGGAGAACCATGTATCGAGAACGTCCGGATCCTGGCGGAGCTTGTCCGCGCTAACCGATGGGTCGATCTTCTTTGCCAGCTCGAGAGCGGCATCCGCATTCTCTGCCACAACAAACTTTCCATCAGGCAGATACCATGCGGGGATCTGCTGGCCCCACCAGAGCTGGCGGCTGATGCACCAGTCGTGGACATTCTCCATCCAGTGGCGGAACGTGTTGCGGTACTTGTCGGGGATCAGCTTCACGCGGCCTTCCTCGACAGATGCGAGGGCCATCTTGGCGAGCTCGTCCATCTTCAGGAACCACTGCGCGGAAAGCCTCGGCTCTATGGCGGCATGGGTCCTCTCGGAATATCCGACCGGAGAGGAGTAATCCTCGATGTGGTCGAGGTTTCCTGCCGCATCGAGAAGCGGAAGGACATCCTTCTGGGCCTGGAAACGGTCCTCCCCGACGAGAACCTTCGCGTCCTCGGTCAGACGGCCGTGATCATCTATGATATTGATAACAGGGAGGTTATGGCGAAGTCCGATCTCGTAGTCGTGCGGATCGTGGGCAGGAGTGACCTTGAGGCAGCCTGTTCCGAAGTCCATCGTGACGTAGTCGTCCTCGATCACGGGGATGAGGCGGTTCACGAGCGGGACAAGAACTTTCTTGCCATGAAGCCACGTGAAGCGCTCATCGTTGGGATTCACGCAGATGGCTGCATCGGCCATGATCGTTTCCGGACGGGTTGTCGCCACCGTAAGGTACTTGTCGGTCGCATTGCCGTTCTCGTCCGCAATGAAGTAGCGCACGTAGTACAGATGCCTCTTGGTCTCCTTGTAGATCACCTCCTCGTCGCTGACGGCGGTGTGACCTTCCGGATCCCAGTTGACCATGCGTACTCCCCTGTAGATCAGTCCCTTGTTGTAGAAATATACGAACGTGTCGATGACCGCCTTTGTCAGGTCCGGGTCCATCGTGAACTTCGTGCGGTCCCAGTCGCAGGAGGCTCCGAGCTTGCGGAGCTGGGCGAGAATCTTTCCGCCGTGCTCCTCCTTCCATTCCCACGCATACTTGAGGAATTCCTCCCTCGTGAGGTCTTCCTTGTTGATTCCCATCGTCTTGAGCTTGGCCACGACCTTGCTCTCGGTGGCAATCGACGCATGGTCCGTTCCCGGCACCCAGCATGCGTTCTTGCCGTCCATGCGCGCTTTCCTGATCAGCACGTCGTTCAGCGTGTTGTTGAGCACATGGCCCATGTGCAGGATTCCCGTCACGTTGGGCGGAGGAATCACGATTGTATAGGGTTGCCTGTTGTCCGGTTCGGAGTGGAAGAACTTGTTCTCGAGCCACCACGCATACCATTTGTCCTCTACTTCGGAAGGATCGTATTTTGCGGATAATTCTTTTGCCATTTTCCTGTTAGCTATAATCCTGCAAATATACTCATTTTTCATTACCTTTGCACGAGGCGCAGGGCACTGGAGCCCTCGCAAGTCATTATGGAAGAAAACAAACCGAAACTCGACATTCAGATAAGCCCCGACATCGCGAAGGGCGTCTATTCCAACTTCGTACTGATCTCCCACTCTCCGAGCGAATTCATCCTGGACTTCGCGTCGATCCTTCCCGGGAACCCGAAGGCACAGGTGCAGAGCCGCCTCATCATGACCCCCGAGCACGCGAAGAGGCTTCTCATGGCGCTCCAGGACAACATGGTCAAGTACGAGGACCACTTCGGGCTGATCGACCTTGGCAAGGGCCAGCAGCCCCAGGGCCACGGCACGTTCAACTTTGGGGATTTCCACGACTTCGACCCCAACAAGAAGTCGTAGCGAGATGGATTACAGCAAGATACGGGCTTTCGCCTTCGACGTCGACGGAGTATTCACGGACGGCAGCATTATCAGCACGGGAGACGGCGACCTGCTCAGGATCTTCAACAGCAAGGACGGCTTCGCGGTCAGGATGGCCGGAATGCGGGGCTACCCTGTAGCGATCATAACCGGAGGCAGGAGCAAGTCGGTGACAAATCGCTTCGTGGGAAACGGAGTGACCGAAGACAACGTCTACCTCGGTTCCCGCAAGAAGACGATAGAACTGGCGGATTTCTGCCAGAGGAACGGGCTTGATCCCCAGGAGGTTATGTTCATAGGGGACGACATCCCCGACATAGCCGCGATGCAGATGTCCGGAATCGGCCTTTGCCCTTCAGACGCTGCGCCGGAGGTACGTGAGGCTGCGGACGTGGTGTCCGAATACCCGGGCGGAAAGGGATGCGTCAGGAATGCGGTCGAGAAGGTGCTGCGCTCGCGCGGTGACTGGAATTTCGACGCAGATCTCTACAAGAAACTCTACTGATGGACCTGCATGGAAAGAAAATAATCCTCGGAAGCAATTCGCCGCGAAGACGTGAGCTGCTCGAGGGAATGGACGTGGAATTCATGGTCGACACAGGGACATCATTCGTGGAAAGCTATTCCCCCGACACGCCGCACGAGATGGTGCCGGTGCTTATGGCGGAAGGGAAATCCAAGGGCTTCCACCGTCCTCTTGAGGACGACGAAATCCTGATAACGAGCGACACGATGGTGCTCTGCGGAAACGAGATCATGGGGAAGCCGAAGGACCACGACGACGCGGTCCGGATGCTGCGGGACCTTTCCGGAAGGGAGCACCATGTCACGACTGCCGTGTGCATCCGCGACAACAGGCGCCACATTACGCGTTCCGACACGGCGGCCGTATGGTTCAAGTCTTTGTCGAACAACGAGATAGAGTACTACGTAGAAAAATACCGGCCCTACGACAAGGCCGGCGCATATGGCATACAGGAGTGGATCGGCTACATCGGGATTCCCCGGATCGAGGGTTCATTCTACACGATCATGGGCTTCCCTGTCCACCTTGTCTACTCAATGCTTCAGGAATTTGTCTGACAGCTCTATCTCCTGATCACTTCCAGGAACCTCGCCACGTCCGGGACAATCTCTTCAAGGCACTTTCTGTCGGTTTCGTCGAAAGTGCCTTTTTCCTTGCTGTCTATGTCCAGAACGCCGATGACTTCCCTGCTTCCGTCAGGGGCGAACACAGGGACGACTATCTCGGAACGGGACAGGCTGCTGCACGCAATATGTCCCGGAAATTCCTCGACATCCTCGACCACAATGGTCTTCTCCTCCTTCCATGCAGTTCCGCAGACTCCCCTTCCGAACGGAATCTCGAAACATGCCACCAGCCCCTCGAACGGCCCGAGCAGCAGCTTTCCGCTGCCCTCCGCAGGGACATAGTAGAATCCTGTCCAGAAAAAGCCCATCGTATCCTGCAGCAGAGCCGCGAAATTGGCAAGCGCCCCCGACGCGGGAAGTTCGCCCTCCAGCAGCGCGCCGGCTTGTCTGGCCAGTTCCCGGTATTTCTCCTCCTTGGTCATATATTGCTGGCTGTCAGGCCTTTCTGCCATCCTCGATATCCAGATATCCCGGGAAGATGATGTCATTCTCGATATGGATATGCTCCTTGAGCGCGTCCAGGAACTCCTTCAGCTCCCCGACGACCTCCGCATGCTCCTTCCCGGCCCCTTCAGTCACCGTGAAATCGTCCGTCAGGATCCGGATATCCTCCCAGCGGATCAGCTCCGACGCATGCTCCGACATCATCATCTCGATCGGGAAGCGTACCGAGCCGCAATGGAACAGGGGAACCTGCTCCCCGCTGCGCACCGCCTCCGTCATGTTGTACAGGTGCGGGAAAAGCACCTGCTCCTCCTTCGCGAGATGGTTCTCGAGATCGTCAAGCGACGCCCTGAACAGATTCTCCACCGTCGCAAGCCTGTCATCCTCAGCGTTTTCCGCCACCTTCTCCAAGCGTTCGAGCGTCCTGGGGCCTTCCTCGTGGATTCTCCGGTGATGGATCTTGAGTGCATAGTCCACCAGCAGGTCCAGCGGCCACTGCTCGAACTCAAACATTGTCTTGCTCATGCCTTATCTCCTGTATTGTCACCCTAGAGCTGGGCAGAAACCGCTGCTTCCACGAGCTTCATGTCGTAGGTCGGTTCGAAACGTGCTACGACATTGCCCTTCCTGTCTACGAGGAACTTCGTGAAATTCCACTGGATATCCTCCGCCGTGCGGGGAGAGGGATTGATCTTGTCGTAGAGATCCGCCATGATTGCCGCAAGCTTGGGGTCGTACTCCCCTTCACCATTGGGCTTCTGCTCGTTGAGCCACTTGTAGAGAGACAGCTCGCCGGCGCCGTTGACCTCGGACTTCTTGAACTGCGGGAAGTCGGCGCCGAACTTCAGCGTGCAGAACTCCGAAATCTCGGCATCTGTGCCGGGAGCCTGGTGGCCGACCTGGTCGCAGGGGATGTCGAGAATCTCGAGACCTCTGTCCCTGAGACGATGGTACATTGCTTCAAGGTCCTCATACTGTGGAGTGAAGCCGCAGCCAGTAGCGGTGTTTACGATGAGAAGGACCTTGCCTTCATACTTCTTGAGGCTGACCTCCTGGCCGTTCTTGTCCAGAAGGCTGAAATCATATACGTTTGCCATATCAGTATTGTTTTTCGATTTGTTTTCTACGCTTTCGGGCGCGGCTTCTCCCCTGCAAATATCCCGCCAGAGATGGCTGGATGCGGATATGCCGGGGATATAGGTGAAGAGCGCGAAGGCTACGATTGCGATATGACCCATGTTCCAGAAGCGGCTTGTCTTCCGGAAGGCAAGCATCGCCGTGAATGCCGTCAGCAGCACTGTCAGGAGCAGCAGGTAGAAGCGCGGCTCCGTGAACCCATAATCGCTTATCCTCCTGAGTGTTCCGACCCAGAGCAGCACAACAGGGCCCGCAGCAATCGCAGGGAAGAAGCGGAAGAACCAGTTCCAGTGCGGCCGGGCGAGGATATGGCGTACTAGCATCACGGCCAGGGCCACAAGCATGAATCCGGAAACGAGGAACGCCACTCCCCCTTCAGGCAGCTCCCTGTCTATCAGGATCTTGGCTATGTAGCAGTACAGGATGACGGAGTAGATGACGAGCGCGGGCGAGAGTATCCAGTCGACAAGGACAGAATCCAGCATGCCGGAAGTCTGCCCCCTGCGCACGCGTCCGTTTCCGACGAATATGCAGCACAGCAGCGGGATCACGTTGAAAGAGACGAAACCGATCGCATAGATATACCATAAGTCGCTGAGATTCAGCTCGAAAAGATAGTCCAGCGTCATGAAGACAGCAAAAACTGCGGCAATAAGCCCGAAACCTATGAGGAATGCCTTCGCGCAGTTACATACTACTGAGATGCTGTGCCATGCAAGCGGCTGGTTGTCAAGAGGTTTTGTACCGATGAGGAGGGCAGTCAGTGCTATCGCAATGCTGACGAATAGCGCCGGATTCGGCACATCCATCGAAAAGAGATGCCGGAATGGTATCCACAGCGCCCACGACAGTATATAGGCCGCCAGAAGGATGAGCCTCGAAGCACCGCCCGATGCTTCCCGGAGCATGCTGTGGATCACGTAGGTGAGCACATAGAACGGGAAGAACCACGCCATGAGGATTCCCGGCTGGCTCGGGTCCAGGATGAGCTGGACGAAGAACGCCAGGCCGAGGAGAATCTCTATGGGATATTCCATCAATTTCTTCATATTCAGGACGTTTCTTTCATTTCGCCGGCAGCCGTGCCGGAGATTTTCCACTAATTTAGGAAATATTGCCGGAGAATTGAGTAAATTGGGGTACAATGAAAAGGACAAATTACAGGCCCATGGCAGTTGCCGGGGCATTCTATCCCGAAAGGGAGGACCAGCTGCGCAGCATGGTCGCAGACTTCCTAGGGCATGCAGCGCATAAGGCCGAAGGAAACGTGCAGGTGGTTATAGTTCCGCACGCAGGATACGTGTTCTCCGGGCAGACGGCAGCCGACGCCTACGCCATGATTCCGGAAACGGCTGACTATAAGCACATTTTCGTACTCGGGCCGAGCCACCGCGCCTATATAGCAGGGGCTCTGGCAGACGACAGATGCGAGGCTTACCGCACCCCGCTCGGGAACGTGGCCGTCGACCATGAGGTCTGCCGGAAGCTTCGCGAAAGCTGTGACATTTTCCTTAAGGAAGGCGACATTCCCGGCGGATCGGAGGAGGAGCACTGCATAGAGGTCCAGTTGCCTTTCCTTCAGGAGCGGCTGCGGAGCCTCCGAGGGGGCGGGACTCCTGCCGGACCGAAGCTGGTGCCGATCATCATAGGGACGGAACGCCTTGGCGCCCTCCGGAAGCTTGCGGCGGCCCTGCAGCCCTACTTCACGGAGGAAAACCTATTCGTTGTCAGCAGCGATTTCTCCCACTACCCCGGCTACGAGGGCGCGGAGAAAGCGGACAGGCGGACTGCGGAAGCAATCCTGACCAGAAGCCTCGAGAAATTCATTAAGGCGCTGTCGGACAACGAGAAGGCTGGCATACGGGGGCTGGAGACATCTGCCTGCGGGGCATGCGCGATCGCGACATTGCTGATGCTCATGGACGGGGACGGGCGGCATTTCGACATCAGACATGTCTCATATAGCAACTCCGGGGACTCTCCCTATGGCGGAAAAGACCAGGTGGTAGGATATAATTCTTTTGTTATAATGGCTGAAAGCAAGCAAGATAACTTTACGCTGACGGACGAAGAGAAGGCGACGCTCCTAGGGCTGGCACGCCGTAGCATCGAGTCCTCCTTCGAGGGGAAACCCTTGGGTGATTCATGGAAGGGTATAACACTGACGCCTTCTCTCCAGGCTCTCTGCGGCGCTTTCGTGACTCTCAACGAAGACGGACAGCTTCGCGGATGCATCGGGCTGTTCGGGGAGAGCGATCCTCTGTACCAGGTGGTTGCGGAGATGGCGAGGGCAGCCGCGTTCGAGGATCCGCGCTTTGCGGAGGTACGGAAGAGCGAGCTTCCGGCAATAAAGATCGAGATTTCCGTGCTCACTCCCCTGAGGCGGATCAGCTCCGCTGACGAGTTCCGCTACGGCAAGGAGGGAATCTACATGGTCAGGAACGGCCGGAGCGGAACATTCCTGCCGCAGGTTGCAGACGAGGTCTGCTGGACGAAGGAGGAGTTCCTCGGACATTGCGCCAGGGACAAGGCCGGGATCGGCTGGGACGGATGGCGCGATGCGGATCTCTACACATACGAGGCAATAGTCTTCAGCGAGAAATGATCGAGGCAAGATATTGGCATTCAGCGGAAAACAAGGATGTCGTGTGCGACCTCTGCCCGCACCGCTGCAGGATTGCGGACGGGAGGAGGGGCATATGCGGTTCGCGCGAGAACAGGGACGGGAAGCTGTGGGCGCTGAGCTATGGACATCCATGTGCTCTTGCCATAGACCCCGTCGAGAAGAAGCCGCTCCGGGAGTTCCACCCCAGTACGGAGTGCCTTTCGCTCGCATGCACCGGCTGCAATTTCCGCTGCCTCAACTGCCAGAACTGGGAAATTTCCCAGGCGAAGCCGGAGGATGCGGGGAGCGAGGAGTGGAGCCCGCGCGATATCGTCGGCGTTGCGCTCGAGCGGAAAATACCCGGCATCGCATACACCTACACCGAGCCGCTGACGTGGTATGAGTACATGTATGACATCGCGGAGCTGGCGCATGGGAACGGGCTCTGGAACATTCTTGTCAGCGCAGGGTATGTCGAGGAAGAGCCGCTCCGGACGCTCGCTCCCCTGCTCGATGCCGCCAACATAGACCTCAAGTCGCTGAGTGACAGCACGTACCGCCATGTCAGCGGTGGCACGCTCGACCCCGTGCTGCGCACACTCAGGATTCTCCGCGAGGAGGGGGTCCATGTCGAGGTCACGAACCTGCTGATTCCAGGGGTAAACGATTCTCCGGAGCAGATCCGCTCGCTCTGCCGCTGGCTTGCTGGCAACGGATACAAGGACAACCCGCTGCATTTCAGCAGGTTCTTCCCGATGTACAAGATGCTGGACCGCCCCGAGACCCCGCTCTCGAGCCTCCGCATCGCCTGGCGCATTTCCCATGAGGAAGGCCTCAGCTCCGTTTTCCTCGGCAACCTCTCCCCCCGCGAGCTCGCACAGATATGCGGGCGGTAGCTCTAAAATTCCGGAATATGGATTTTTCGTCCAGAAAGATTCTGAATACCGGAATTATTTGTATATTAGCATATGCAAATAGTGTCACATAGGAAGTTGCGGGAATTTTTCGAGACTCCGGGCAGGGAAGACAGCCGGGTAGCCCTTGAAAGATGGTACCATGTCACGGAAAAAGCTGCATGGAAAGGGCTGACAGATATAAGAAAAGATTTCCCGGCGACTGACTATGTCGGAAACCAGCACTATGTTTTCAACATTCGCGGCAACAAATACAGGATCATCGTAGTTATAAAATTCATCATGGGATATGTATTTGTGCGGTTTGTTGGGACGCATGAGGAATACGACAAAATCAATGCTGACGAAATATGACAACGAAGGAGAAATACGATTATGCGAGAGAGCGCATAGAGGAGTTGCTCCCCCTGGTGGACGGCTATGACCAGACGTCAAGGGAGGCGACAGAGCTCGCCATAATGTCGGATATCGTTATCGATTATGAGAAAGAGCATTATCCGATTGCTGAGCCGACAAGGGCTGAGCTCATGGAACTTGCGCTCGAAGAGAAGCACATGACCCAGAAGGAACTCGCGGAGAAAGTCGGCGTGTCCCCTTCAAGGATAAGCGAATATCTCGCCGGCAAGTCCGAGCCGACGCTGAGAATTGCAGGGAAGATCTGCCAGATTCTCGGCATCTCCCCCGCCGCAATGCTCGGGATAGCCTAGCGCCTTCCCGGCCGGCAACCGCCGTCCGTCCCGGCCCGTCGCTTTCCCGGCCCGCAAACGCCCCCGGTCCGTCGCTTTCCGCCCTGCAACTGCCCCAGCCCAGCTCTACTCCGCACCGAGAATCTGGATGGCGTGCTCCTTCGTTTTGATCTGCTTCGGCAGGAAAATCTCCGTCACCACACCCTTCTCGTCCGTCACGAACGTCGTGCGGAATGTCCCCATCGTCGTACGCCCATACATCTTCTTCTCCCCGTAGACCCCCAGCTCGCCCACGAGCTTCTTCTCAGTGTCCGCGATCAGGGGGAAAGGAAGGTTGTACTTCTCTATGAACTTCTTGTGGGAGATACTGTTTCAAAAAGTGTGTCTGAGTTGAGATAAAAAGAAAGTCTACGGATTTCTTTAGATTTGTAAAAAGAGAAACAACAAATACAAAAGAATCGTAGACTTATGGATTTCACAAAGGAACAACTTTCCGAGGTATTATGCAAGCATGCGGAGAGAGAAAATGGTCTCCAGGACCTAATGGAGATAATGATTGAGAGTATGATGGTAGTCGAGAGGCGTGAGTATTTGCGCGAAGACGGCCTGCCGGGCGACAAGGGAAACGGCTTCAGGATGGGCCATACATATGGTCAGGGCCGCACCCTGACATTCAGGATACCGCGTGACAGGTACGGTAATTTTCACCCACGCATCCTCGCAGTGCTGAGGAGCCAGGAGGAAGAGTGTGAGAGACTTGCAGGCACATTGTACAGCAAGGGCCTGACTCAGGAACAGGTCGGTGATGTGTTCAACGACATATACGGTGAACACTACAGCAAGGCGAGCATCTCAAGGATGCTGGAGTACTTGAGAAAGGATGTCCAGGAGTGGCTGAACCGCAGTCTGGAAGCATACTATCCAGTCCTGTTCATTGACTGCGTGCATATCAAGATTCATCGCAAGCGCAGCGTAGATACGGAAGCGTTCTATGTCCTGTTGGCCGTGAAGGAGGACAAGACGAGGGAGGTGATAGGCATCTACAACAAGCCCACGGAGAGCGCTCACGGCTGGGGCGAGATGCTCAATGACATATATGAGAGAGGCGTCGAGAGACTTGGGCTGATATGCGCCGACGGTCTGAAAGGCTTGGAGGACGTGATTGCCGAGGTCTTTCCCAAAACGCCACTGCAGCGCTGCACGACGCATCTCAAGCGCAACATTATCAGCGATGTACGCATCGGGGACAAGCGTGAGGTGGCGGAGGATCTCAAGCAGGTGTTCCGGACTGGTGACAGGAACTACACCGTTGAGAAGGCCTGGACGGAGTGGCAGTCATTCTGCGACAAATGGGGGCGGTACTACAGGGCAATCAAGCGCAGGCGTGACGACTGCTCCTACAAGCTATACTTCACATACCTGAACTATGACCATCGCATCCAGGCCATGATCTACACGACAAACTGGATAGAGAGGCTCCAGAAGGACTTCCGACGGGTCACCAGGATGCGGGGTGCGATGCCTAACGAAGAATCTGTCCTTCTGCTGATGGGAAAGACGGCCATGGATAAGAAATCGTACCTGCGGCAGGTGCCTAGAATTGATCTGGATGAAACGCTGTTCCCTCCAGAGAAGGCGGCACCGCAGCCGGAATATACGACCTCCGGCTGCTACGATCCGAAGCTGCGCGAGCTCGCTGAAATGGCTCGCTCCGCTTCGGCCGTTGCCGAAGATGACGAACCAAAAGAAAACTGATTATATTTGCATATCTAAAGAGTCCGAGTGACCGGCTCCGGACACACTCGATGAAACACTACCGATACGATGCTCTGACCATAGCAGAACTCTACCGCGAACGCTGGAACGTGGAACT
>CAYTXA010000021.1:0-6944 GCA_964440865.1 uncultured Muribaculaceae bacterium
GTACGGCGGCTACAACTACTAGAACAACATGTACGGCGGCTACAACTACTACAACTACATGTTGATGGCGTTGGCCGCGAGCCAGCAGACGACTTCCGCACAGACCGAATCGGTAACGGACCTCTACAATTTCTACAAGGCAAAATTCTACGGTCCGAAAGCCGACAAGTCCCATGCTCCGACATTCACGATAACATACCTTGTACGCAAGCACTAGGAAAATTTCATTTTTTGGAAATTTTTACGTTACTTTGTGAACTTATTGGAAAAGACGTATATCATAAATCATAAACTAAAAAATATCTAACTATGTCACATGAAGAAGTACTGAAGAAGGTTCAGGACATCATCGTAGACAAGCTTGGCGTTGAAAAGTCCGAAGTGACTGAGACCGCCAACTTCACGAATGATCTCGGAGCAGATTCTCTCGACACTGTAGAGCTCCTCATGGAGTTCGAGCGTGTTTTCGGCATCAAGATTCCCGATGAGGACGCAAGCGGTATCGCTACCGTCGCTGACGCCGTAAATTATGTTGAAGAGAAAGTTGCCGACAAATAATCTTCCTCTTGCAGATAAAAAAGAAAAGCTGACTCATTCCTGAGTCAGTTTTTTTTGTTGTGCCGGTCGGGTACTTCCGCCGGCGGCAGCACCCGACCGGCGAGACCGGAATGCGAGGAGCCGCCGGACAGGCAGGAGTCCGGCCCCTACGCTACTTGCTGAGCCTCAGCCAGATTCTGACCCCGTTCAGGGAATTGAGCAGATAGAAGATGTACTTGATCATGTAGACAAGGGCGTAGGACGAAGACGGATCGTCCTTCAGCGTCACCGCCCACATTATGACAGACGCGACATTCACCCCGATCCAGAAATACCACTGCTCCATGTACGCCATGCTCATGAGCAGCTGGCCGAGAATGTTGCACATCATCGAGAAAGCGTCCATGAATATGGCCACCTTGACAACGGAAGCACTCTCGCTCCTGCCGATCGAAAGCAAGACCGCGTAGGCAACCAGAAGCCCTGCCAGGAATATCCCGCTGTAAATCAGCCACTCCCTCGTCCCAAAACGACGCACCTTGAGCGAAGACTCCTCCTTCGAGGAAACCTCGGCCCCTCTTTTCCTCCACTGCCAGAACCCGACTATCTGCATAGGGAGGAAATAGAGCAGATGCATGGCAGAATTGCCATATTTCCCATCTATGAAACACATGACCCCGTAGATCGACACGTCGAACAGGCCGAAAAGGAACGTCAGGATCTTTCCGTTGGCGGAGAACACATTCGCAAGCACACCCATGAGGGAGCCGAACGCCGCGACAAGCAGCATCGCCTGCCCTGTTTCTGCAGTACGAAGCTTCCAGATTGTGGTGATGACCATGACAAGGGTCATACCCCCGAGGATGAATGCATTGATCAGATTGTCAATTTGTTTCCGTTCCATCTTCTGACAGTTTTTCATGAATTTTCCTTGCGAGCGACGGACTGCCGAGGAACGCAGCTATGTCCTCCTCCGATGCCGCGGCAATCCTCGCCACACTTCCATAATGGAGTATGAGCCTTTCCTCCGTCTTGGCGCCGACTCCTTTGATCTCCCGGAGCACAGACTGGATCTGGGATTTGCTGCGGAGATTGCGGTGGAAGGAGATGCCGAACCGGTGCGCCTCATCCCTGATCTGCTGCAACACC
Source organism: uncultured Muribaculaceae bacterium (assembly GCA_964440865.1). GTDB lineage: Bacteria > Bacteroidota > Bacteroidia > Bacteroidales > UBA932 > Cryptobacteroides. The sequence continues at coordinate 1,687 of CAYTXA010000021.1, forward strand.
TTCAGAGCCTGGGAGTTGCGGTCTATGAAAAGGGGATATGGGTCTCCGACCCTTATCACTTCCTCAAGCCTCTTGGCCAGACCCACGACGGTCAGCCTTTCCGTGAGCCCAAGCTCCGCAAGCGCCTGATAGGCAAAGTCCAGCTGCCCCTTGCCGCCATCGATCACGACTAGCTGGGGAAGGTCGTCCGGAGCCTCGCGCAGCATCCTGGAATACCGCCTGTTGACGACTTCCTTCATGGACGCATAGTCGTTTGCCCCCACGACGGTCTTGATCTTGAACCGCCGGTAGTCTTTCTTCGAAGGAACCCCGTTGCGGAACACGACGCACGACGCGACAGGATTCGTACCCTGGATGTTCGAGTTGTCGAAACATTCCATGTGGACGGGAAGCTCCTTCATTCCGATTGCATCCCGCAGGTCCTCGAGAACCTTCTGGTGGAACTGCTCGGGGTCCGTGTGCTCACGCTGCTTGAGCGCATTGAACCGCATCTCCTTGGCGTTGCGGGCGCTCAGCTCGAGAAGATCCATCTTTCCGCCCTTCACCGGAATCCTGAACGTGATGCCTTCCATCTCCACGTCCGGCAGGAACGGGACCACGATCTCCCTGGACAGTTCCCCGAACTTGCTACGGATCTCCGCTATGAATTCGCTCAGGACAGAAGACTGCTCCTCCTCGATTCCCATCCTGAAGCCCAGGTTAAGAGACTGGATTATGGCTCCGCCCCTGACCCTGAGGAAGTTGCCGAATGCCTCCGAACCGTCGAATATAAGGGAGAACACATCGCAGTCGGTATCCGATGCGCTTGTTATGACGCTCTTCCCGTAGTGCTTCTCGAGCGCATCCATCTTGCGCTTGTACTCGCCGGCCTTCTCGAATTCGAGCCTCGAGGACGCCTCCTCCATCAGCTCCTTGTAATGGGCGATCAGGTCCCTTCCTCCGCCCTTCAGCATGGAAACTATCTCGGAGATGTACCCTCCGTACTCTCCCTTCGAGATGCCCCCGATGCAGCACCCCTTGCAGCGACCGATATGGAACTTCAGGCAGGGCCGGAACTTTTGGTGCAGGATGGCCTCCGATGTGATCTTCAGCTTGCAGTCCCTAAGGGGATACAGCTCCGCGAACATCTCGAGCAGGGCCCTGGCATGCATTACGTTGCTGTACGGGCCAAAATAGAGAGAACCGTTCCGGACAACTCTCCTCGTGAGGAAGACCTTCGGGAAATCGTCTGCAGTGACACATATCCATGGATATGTCTTCGAGTCCTTCAGCAGGATGTTGTACCGGGGCTTGTACTGCTTGATCAGGTTGTTCTCCAGCAGAAGGGCATCGGCCTCGCTCCCCACGACGGAATACTTGGCATCGGCGATCTTGGAGACAAGGATGCGGGTCTTGCGGTTCAGCCTGTCCGGAGAGACAAAATACTGGGCTACCCTCTTGTGGAGGTCCTTTGCCTTGCCCACATAAATCACCTTTCCCTCGGAGTCATAGTAACGGTAGACTCCGGGGGAATGCGGGAATAAAGCTATTTTTTCCTTTACAGTCAAAGGATTACTTTGCAAGGTACTCTGCTACGGTTGCCTCGATCTGCTCGCCGCGGAGATCCCTCCTGAGGATGGTTCCGTCCGGGCCGAAAAGGATGATGTGGGGAATGCCCTCAATGCCGTAGATGTCCGTCGGGATCTTCTGGGCATTGATGATCTGGCTGTAGGGAAGCTGGAGCTCCTCGATGGCTGCCTTCGTGTCCTCGGGCTTATCCCATACTGCAACGCCGAGCACGTCGAACTTGTCGCCGTGATACTTCTCCCAGACAGCCTTGATGTTGGGAACTTCCTGGCGGCAGGGGCCGCACCACGATGCCCAGAAGTCCACGAGCATGTACTTTCCGGTCCCTACGTAGTCAGAGAACTTGACGGAAGTCTCTTCGTCCTCCTGGACTGTGAAATCCGTGAACATCTTGCCTTCCGCTGTGCTTTCCCTGGAAGTGATAGCGCCGAGGGCGTCCTTCACGAAAGAGTCCTCCTGGAGGGCAGGATCAAGGGATGTCAGAGTGGCCTTGGCCTCTTCGGGGGAAAGGTCATAGTAGATCTGCTGGAGGGCGATGAGGGCAAGTGCATTGTCCTTGTTCTCGGCAATAAGCTTCTTGCCCTCTTCGTCAAGGACTTTGCTGCAGGAATCAGCATATGACTGGAAAGCCGCCTCCTTGGCAGACTGCTCGGTAAGGCTGTCGGAAAGGAACTGCTGATAACGGGCCATGAGCTCATCGTTGAGTTTGTAGTAGGCGGTGTAGTAGTCCTGGAGCTTGGCGTTGACAGAGCCTGCGGGAGCTACGAGAGCGGGCGTGTCGCTCGTGATGTCCACGGTGACAGCCTTTCCTTCGGGCACGAACTGCGCGCGCATATTGCCGCAGACAATATTGCCGACAACTGTCTTGTCGGAAGCGAGGGAAACAGTGGCAACTCCATTCTCGGCTGTGAGCGTGGTGTCGACATCTCCGGCAACGACCCTGACTTCAGAAGGAAGGTTCTCGGAAACCTTCACGGTGAGAGCTGTCTTGCCGTCGTTGCTGTTGCATGCCGCAGCGAGAGCCACGACGCCGGCAAGCATGCTGATTACTTTGGCGTTCATATTATTCAATTGATTGGTTTACCGTACAAAAAACCCGTTCCCCCTTTTGGGCGGAACGGGCGCAAATATAGGTATAATTCCTGAATTACTCAGCTGCGGCAGGAGCATTTCTGCGGTCCCCGCGGTCTCCACGGCCACGGCCACGACGGTCGCCGCGTCCGCCACGGTTTCCGCGTCCTCCGCGGTCACCACGGTTCTGGGAACCCTGTGCGGCAGCTGCTGCAATGCCTGCGTTGGGAGAAAGGTCCTTCTTTCCATAGACCTCGCCGTTGCAGATCCAGACCTTGATTCCGAGGCAGCCTACCTTTGTGTGGGCTACTGCGAGGGAATAGTCGATGTCTGCACGGAAAGTATGGAGAGGAGTACGGCCATCCTTGAACATCTCGCTGCGTGCCATTTCGGCTCCGCCGACGCGGCCCTTGATCTGGACCTTGATGCCCTCGGCTCCAACCCTCATGGCAGTAGCGACTGCCATCTTGATGGCCCTTCTGTAGGACACACGGCCTTCGATCTGACGGGCGATGGAGTCAGCTACGATAGCTGCATCCGTCTCCGGACGACGAACCTCGAAGATGTTGATCTGGACGTCCTTCTTCGTTACCTTCTTGAGCTCTTCCTTGAGCTTCTCGACTTCCTGTCCGCCCTTTCCGATGATGACACCGGGCCTTGCAGCCTGGATGGTCACGGTAATGAGCTTGAGGGTCCTCTCGATGACGATCCTGGAAAGGCTTGCCTTGGCGAGACGCTGCTCGAGATATTTGCGGATCTTGTAGTCTTCAGCTATCTTCTCCGCATAGTCACCACCGACCCAGTTGGAGTCCCAACCACGGGTGATGCCGATTCTGTTGCTAATTGGATTTGTCTTCTGTCCCATGATTATGCCTCCGCTGGTGTTGAGTTTTCTGCAGGAGCCTTGGCAGCCTCAGCGGCCGGCTTCCTGACGTCGAGAATGATGGTGACGTGGTTGGAACGCTTGAGGATCCTTCCGGCCCTGCCCTGAGGCATAGGACGGAGTCTCTTCAGCATACGTCCCTCGTCGACCATGATGGTCTTGACGTAAACATTTCCGTTGTCAAGCTCTTTGGTGTTGTCCGGATTCTTGGCCTCCCAGTTCGCGATTGCGCTGCGGAGAAGCTTCTCAAGACGGACTGACGGAGCCTTCTTCGAGAATTTCAGAAGATCAAGAGCATGGTTGACCTCTACGCCCCTTACCGTGTCGGCAACAAGGCGCATCTTGCGCGGCGAAGTGGGGATGTTCCTCAGCTTCGCTACTGCGGTATTGCTTTTGGCCGCCTTATACTGCTCGGCCATCAATCTTTTACGCTTTCCCATGATCTTGCTGATTAGTTCTTGTTATTGCCTGAGTGGCCTCTGAACGTCCTGGTGGGAGCGAACTCTCCGAGCTTGTGGCCAACCATATTCTCAGTTACGTAAACCGGAATAAACTTATTTCCGTTATGAACTGCAATCGTATGGCCTACGAAGTCAGGAGAGATCATGCTGGCACGTGACCAGGTCTTGACCACTTCCTTCTTCTTGCTGCCATCATTCATGGCAAGGATTCTCTTTTCGAGAGCTTCCTGGATATAAGGTCCTTTTCTAAGTGAACGACTCATAATCTCTAAGTTTTATTCCGTTACTTCTTCTTTCTCCTTTCAACGATGAACCTGTTGGAACGAGCCTTCGGGTCACGTGTCTTGTAGCCCTTAGCGGGCAGACCCTTGCGGGAACGAGGATGACCTCCGGATGCACGGCCTTCACCACCACCCATCGGGTGATCTACAGGGTTCATGACAACTCCACGGTTGTGGGGCCTGATTCCGAGGTGACGGCTGCGTCCAGCCTTACCGCTGGATTCGAGGTTGTGGTCACCGTTGGAAACGGTACCTACGACAGCGCGGCAGCTGACGAGGATCATTCTGGTCTCGCCGGAAGGGAGACGGAGAATAGCGTAATTGCCTTCACGGGCGGCGAGCTGTGCGAAAGTACCCGCGGAACGGGCCATCGCAGCGCCCTGGCCGGGGCGAAGTTCGATACAGCAGACAACTGTACCTACAGGGATTTCACCAAGAGGGAGGCAGTTGCCGACTTCGGGAGCGATACCGCTGCCGGAGAGGACCTTCTGTCCAACCTTGAGTCCGTTCGGAGCAATGATGTACCTCTTCTCGCCATCCTCATACTGCACGAGGGCGATACGGGCGCTGCGGTTCGGATCATACTCGATCGTGAGAACCTCGGCTGCCATGTTGTCCTTGTTGCGGAGGAAGTCGATGATACGATACATTCTCTTGTGGCCGCCGCCGATGTAACGCATGGTCATCTGACCAAGGTTGTTGCGGCCGCCAGTGCTCTTCAGAGGCCTGAGCAACTTCTTGTAAGGCTTGTCGGTAGTGATGTCCTCAAAGGCATCGATAGCCTTGTTCCTCTGTCCCGGGGTTACCGGCTTGAATTTCTTGATTGCCATTGCCTATGCCTCCTAGATATTGCTATAGAAATCGATCTTGTCGTCGCCGGAGAGGATTACATACGCCTTCTTGAAGTGGGGTGTACGTCCAGTCAGGGCGCCGGCCTTGGTGTAACGGCTCTTGAGCTTTCCATGATAGTTCATGGTGCCAACCTTCTCTACCGTC
>CAYTXA010000021.1:6954-13334 GCA_964440865.1 uncultured Muribaculaceae bacterium
CGTCACATTGTACGTCTTCTCGACGGCCTCCTTGATCTGGATCTTGTTGGCCTTTGCGTCAACAATGAAACCATAGGTCGAAGATTTCTCTCCGAGAGCCGTGAGCTTTTCTGTAATGATTGGTCTTAATATGATACCCATCGTCGTGCAGTTTTAGCGGTTAACCCTTTCTGCAAGCACATCCTGCACACCGTCGACGAGGACCATGGAATGGGCGTTCATGATGGTGTAGGTGTTCAGGTCGTCAACGGTGACTACCTGTACGCCGGGAAGGTTGCGAGAAGAAAGATAGATGTTCTCGGAACGCTCGGGAAGCACGAAGAGCACCTTCCTGTCGCCAGCCTTGATGGCTGAGAGGATGGAAGAGAACTCTTTGGTCTTGGGAGCGTCCATGCTGAACGGCTCCACAACCGTGATTGCATTTTCCTGAGCCTTGTAGGAGAGAGCGGAAAGACGGGCAAGCTGCTTCGTCTTCTTGTTGAGCTTGAAGCGGTAGTCGCGGGGCTTCGGGCCGAAGATACGACCACCACCTACGAAGATACCGGACTTGTAGCTACCGTGACGTGCTCCGCCGCCGCCTTTCTGACGGCCAAGCTTCTTGGTACTGTGAGCGTTGTCGCTCCTTTCCGTAGCCGAGGCTGTGCCCTGACGCTGATTGGCAAGGTACTGTACGACATCGAGCCAGATTACATGATCGTTCGGTGTGATGCCGAAGACCTGATCGTCGAGAGTGACGGTCTTTCCGGATTCGGTTCCGTCGATTTTCAATACTTTCAGTTCCATAATTACGCCTCCAGAATCAGATAAGAACCCTTGGCTCCGGGAACGGAACCTTTGACAACGATGAGGTTGTTCTCAGGGATGATTTTAACGACATTGAGATTCGCAACTTTCACTCTCTCAGATCCCATGTGACCTGCCATGCGATGTCCGGGGAATACCCTGGAAGGCCATGAAGATGCACCGTTGGATCCGGGATGGCGAAGACGGTCGGACTGGCCGTGGGTAGATCCACCGACTCCGTTGAAGTGGTAGCGATGGACAACGCCCTGGAATCCCTTTCCTTTGGAAGTACCGGCAACATCGATGAAATCGCCTTCGTCAATGACGTCGGCAATCGTGACGGTGTCGCCCAGTTTCAGTTCCTTCTCGAAGTCTGCCGGGAATTCGGCGAGACGACGATGGGGAGTGGTTCCTGCCTTTTTGAAGTGCCCAAGCATGGGCTGACTGGCATGTTTCTCAGTTGTTTCGTCATAGGCAAGCTGGACGGCGGCATAACCATCATTCTCAACCGTCTTCACTTGCGTGACAACACATGGACCAGCCTCAATGACGGTGCATGGAATATTTTTTCCATCAGCACCGAAAACGGAAGTCATTCCGATTTTCTTTCCAATTAATCCAGGCATTGGTTTGATAATTAATTGTTTAGCTATAAAATTACGCTTTCCGCCTTTTTCCGGCGGACTGCAAAGGTAACATTAATCTGCCGAAAATCAAGGACTTTGGAAAAATTTTATTTATTTTAGTAGTCCAAGACATGGAAAAGACAGCTATGATTTTCGCGGCAGGGCTCGGCACAAGACTGCGCCCCCTGACCGACACAAGGCCCAAGGCTCTCGTCGAAGTCGGCGGGAAGCCGCTGCTCTGGCACACCCTGCATAGGCTTGAGGCGGCCGGATACAGGCACATCGTCATCAACGTCCACCACTTCGCCTCCATGATAGAGGAATGGCTGGACGGGAATCCTTTCCCGGAGCTGGGAATCGACGTCTCGGAGGAGGAAGAGCTGCTGGACACAGGAGGAGGCATACTTGCGGCGGAGAAATTTCTCGGCGGCTGCGGGAGTTTCCTCGTCCACAACGTGGACATCCTCTCGGATGCGGACCTGGGAAAACTGGAAAAGGCTCATGGCGAATCCCTTGCCACCCTGCTCGTAAGCGACAGGAAGACAAGCCGATACCTTCTCTTCGACAAGGAAATGGAGCTTTCCGGGTGGACATCTCTCGCCACGGGCGAAGTCCGCTCCCCGCACCCTGGCCTTGACCCTGCCCGGTGCCGGCGCCTTGCATTCTCCGGAATCCACATCCTCTCTGACGGCATCTTCGACGCATTCAGGGAAGAGGGCCTGAGCGGAAAATTCCCGATAATGGACTTCTACATAAGTAGTTGCAGCAAGTACGACATCAGGGGCTTCGAAGAAAGGGACCTGAGGCTCCTGGACGTCGGGAAGAAGGAGACTCTCGCCGAGGCCCAGTCATTCATCGAAAAGATAAACCAATAAATATGAAAACAGGAACCATCATTCTCGCAGCTGCGGCGCTGCTCTCTTCCGCCGCATTGTCTGCGCAGTCAGGCGACGAAGCCCGGCTGCTCCGTTTCCCCGCGACCAACGGACGGGAGGTTGTATTTTCCTACGCCGGAGACCTCTGGGAGGTGCCCATCTCCGGAGGCAAGGCAACGAGGCTGACCTCCGATCCGGGGTTCGAGGCATTCGCAAGGTTCTCCCCCGACGGCAGGACTATCGCGTTCTCCGCTGAGTACGACGGCAACAGGGAGGTCTACACCATGCCGGACGGCGGCGGAATCCCTGTGCGCCTGACCTACACCGCCACCAACGCACGTGACAACATGGGCGACCGCATGGGCCCCAACAACATAGTCATGGGCTGGACACCCGACGGAAAGAATATCACGTTCCGCAACCGCATCGGCGACGGGTTCCTCGGCAATCTCTGGAACGCGCCTGCAGGCGGCGGAATGCCACAGGAGCTTCCACTCCCGACCGGCGGTTTCTGCTGCTGGTCTCCTGACGGCAACTCATTGGCCTACAACAGGGTAATGAGGGAGTTCAGGACATGGAAATACTACCGTGGCGGACAGGCCGACGACATCAGGATCTATGACACGAAAGCCGGAAAGATCACGAAAATAACTGACGACAGGGCCCAGGACATATTCCCGATGTGGATCGGAGACGAGATCTACTTCGCATCCGACAGGGACATGACCATGAACCTGTTTGTCTACGATACCCGCACCGGTGCGACCACCAAGGTTACGGACTACACCGACTATGACGTGAAATTCCCCTCCTGCGGCGGCGGAAAGATTGTCTATGAGCATGCAGGGTGGATCTATGTCCTCGATCCCGCGACGAAGAAGAGCACGAAGCTCGATGTCACTCTCTCTTCCGACTTCGTGCAGGGAAGGACCGAGCTCCGGGACGTCAGCTCTTCCTGGAACAGCATCTCGTTGCCCGCATCCGGCAAGAGGATAGCCGTGACGGCGCGTGGCGAAGTGTTCGACGTTCCTGTGGGACAGGGAGTTACGAAAATCATCACCCGCACCCCGGGCTCGAACGACCGCGAGGCGAGCTGGAGCCCTGACGGAAAGTGGATTGCCTACATCGGCGACTCTACCGGAGAAACCGAAATCTACCTCTATTCTCCGGAGGACGGCAAGACAAGGCAGCTGACAAGCAAGAACGACACATATATATATTCATTGCAATGGGCACCCGACTCGAAGTCGCTGTACTACTCCGACAGGGAGAACCGTCTCGTCAGGGTTTCAGTTCCCGACGGAGCAAAGAAGACGCTCCTGCAGAATCCTCAGTCCCCGTTCAGCAGCCTTTCGGTCTCTCCTGACAGCAAGTGGCTCGCCTACACGAAGCCTGCCGGGAACGAGATGTCCGTTGTCTATGTCATGAGCGCAGACGGCGGCAAGGAGATTCCCGTCACCGAGAAGTGGTATTCCTCCGGAGCGCCGACATTCTCCGCCGACGGCAAGTACCTGATTTTCACCTCGGCGCGTGATTTCAACCCGATCTACAGCCAGGTGGAATGGAACTATGCCTACACAAACATGAACGGCATCTACATGGCTCTTCTTGCCTCCGACACTCCCTCCCCGATGCTGCCTTCCGACGTAGCACTCGAAGATAAAAAGTCTGCTGAAGGCGCTGCCGCCCGCGGAGGCGACAAGTCCGCGCCCGAAGCAGCTCCGGCAGTCAGGATCGATCCCGAAGGCCTCACCGACAGGATCATACGCATTCCCGTATCGAACGGAAACACGAGGTCGTTCTACTCCGACGGCAAGAAACTCTGGTTCTCCTCCCGCGGCGCGACCCGGGTATTCGACTTCGCGACAGGCAAGGAGGACAAGGTTGCGGATGCCACCCTGCTCTATGAGCCGGGCGGGAAGAAGGCCGCGTTCATGAAGGGCAAGAGCCTGTATGTCTGCGACTTCCCGTCTTCGCATGTTTCTCTTGACGAGCCTCTCGCCCTCGACGGCATGAAGGCCGTGGTCGACTACGACAAGGAATGGCCGCTGCTCTTCGACGAGGTCTGGCGCGCATTCCGCGACGGCTACTATCTCAAGAACATGAACGGGCGCGACTGGAATGCGATGAAGGCAAAGTATGAGGTTTTCCTCCCCTATGTCCACACGCGTCTGGACCTCAACTATGTGATCGGAGAAATGATAGCCGAGCTCGGAACAGGCCATGCGTACATCAACCCGGGTGAACTGCCTGAGGTGAAGCGCATCGAGACAGGGCTTCTCGGCGCACGGCTCAGCCGCACTTCCGACGGAGGTTTCCGTATCGACGAAATCCTTCCGGGCGCATCCTACAGGCCGGAGCTTTACTCTCCGCTCTGCCAGCCCGGACTTGGCGTGGAGGAGGGCGATGTCATCACTGCCGTGGACGGCGTTCCGACTTCTAGCGTGGAGAATATCTACGAGCTGCTTCTCGGCAAGGCCGGCGTGCTCACCGAGCTGACAATCGGGGGCAAGAAGGTGGTAGTCAAGCCTATAGCTGATGAATATCCGCTCTACCACTACAAGTGGGTAACGGACAACATCAGGAAGGTCGAGGAAAAGTCCGGCGGAAAGGTCGGCTACATCTATATTCCCGACATGGGTCCGGAGGGCCTGAACGAATTCGCGAGGTACTACTATCCGCAGCTCGACAAGGAGGCTCTCATCATCGATGACCGTGTCAACGGCGGAGGAAACGTCTCGCCCATGATCATCGAGCGTCTGCAGAGGGAGGCCTACAACATGACCATGCGCCGCGGTTCGACGATGACTTCGACAGTGCCGGAGGGCACTCACACGGGTCCCAAGATCCTGCTGGTCAATGAGTATTCCTCTTCCGACGGAGACCTGTTCCCGTGGAGGTTCCAGGCCGAGAAGCTGGGGACCATCATCGGGAAGAGGACATGGGGCGGAATCGTCGGCATCAGCGGGTCGCTTCCGTACATGGACGGCACAGATGTCCGCGTTCCGTTCTTCACGAACTATGACGCCAGGACAGGAAAGTGGATCGTGGAGAACCATGGTGTCGATCCCGACATTGAGGTCGACAATGATCCGCTGAAGGAGTTCGCGGGCGAGGACCAGCAGCTCGACAGGGCTGTCGAGGAGGCTATCCGCCAGATCAAGGACCGCAAGGCTCTACCGGGCGTGCCCGCTCCCAGGACCTTCAAGGACCTCGGCGGTCTCAGCCAGCCGGACGACTCCCAGTTCCTGAAGTAATCCGCGACTGACACCCAGCCCTCCGCCATCGCGGAGGGCTTTTCATATTTAGCCACAAGAAGCTCGCGCCCGGGAAAAAGGCTTCGCGCTACGTTCGGAGGCAAAAACGTAGCAAAAACGCGGGAAAACGGCGATTCTGCCACGTTGGAAGGAGAAAACGTAGCACAAGGTGTGGTAAGTGGACGAATCTACCGTGGTCGGTGGTGGCAGAGAGTGGCGAGGGACGAACTTGCGAGGCTGGCAGGTCGGGTAATCGCTAAGGCGAACTGCGGGGAAATATCCTATTGTGGAGGCTTGTCCACTACTGACCTAACCATATGGTTCCCCTGTCTAAAAAATATTTTGCAAAAAATTTTGCTATTTTATAAAAAGCAATTAATTTTGTAAAGAAACAATTTAAAAATATAAAAATGAAAAATAAAAAACTACAAATCATAGCAGCGGCAATGGCGTTACTTGCCGCGCTCATCTCTATTCCTGTCTTCGCAGATGATGGCCCGTCTCCATCGGATAATGAGACAAAAGTCTTCTGTTATTGTACTCGAGGACCATTTAGTTCAAAATGCTCTGCCAAACATCATGGCAGCCTTTGTGCTTCAGGGGATAATATACAATGCAATCAATATGATGGAAATTGCAGATAAAACCTTAGTGTCGGTCCTCGGGAAGATATTACTTGTGGCGATATTGGGGCTTCTCGTTTCATGCAACAACTCGCAGGATCCGTATGCTGTGAAGAAAGTTGGGAGTACGACGCCGAAAACGGCTGTCAGGGAGATCTCTATGGAAAAAGTTCAGCTGGATTCAGTATACTGCTCGTTCTCAGGGAGTTCCTCAAT
>CAYTXA010000021.1:13344-17464 GCA_964440865.1 uncultured Muribaculaceae bacterium
ACGACTTTGGAGAGATCCTGTACTATGACAAGTATTTCAACTATCTGTATACTTTCAGCAGCGAGGGAAAATATCTGCGGAGAGAGATCGGAAAAGGTCGTGGTCCAGGAGAAACAACTGTCGGGCAGGGCAGCGAGGCTGTTTTCTCCAACAATGGGGCGCTTGTTCTGCTCGGAAGCACGATGGACTATGATTATTTCCCGCTGGATCGACTGAATCATAACTATTTCAACACCTATGGCAGCTATGACCATGATTCCGTGACGCCAGACAATTTTGATACATATAGCTTTGCTGAAGAAAACTTCGTGGGAAGGCTGAAAGACGGGACGCTATACCTGTCTTCATTTTCCGACAATGAACTGTTCTGCTATTTCACTACTCCGGAAAAGTATCTTACGGACAGTTACAGAATCGGACGTGTGGATCTCATAAAAGGTGAGAACAAGCCGATGATTGTCAAAGGTTTCCCGGAAATGTACAGGAAAACACCGGCGAAATATAGTTCCTGCCAGTACATAGACTTTGATATTTCCGACGAAGGAGACATATATGTCGGATTCGAAGCGAGTCCGGTGATCTATGTATGTAACCATGAGGGTGTTCCGAAATATTCATTCGGACTGGAAGGAAGGGACATAAAGGATGATTATGTTGAAGGAATGTCGTTCGAAGATTTCGACTATTACGTCGAGAACAGGAACGACAAGGGTCGCTATGGCTGGCTTGAATTCATTGACAAGACAGGCATGACTTTCCGCTCGTACGTGAAGAGTGGCGCGGCAGAGACCGACGGTCTTCAGGCCTATAGTACGGACAAGGACCTTATCGGAGACTTTGACGTTCCCAAGGGTCTTAATGTCGTAGGGTACGCTGAGCCGTACTATTACTCTCAAGTATTTGAGGATGATGAGGTCGGCGAGCTCTATGTCTATAGGTTCAAGCTATGAAAAAAGAGAGCATCCAGCATGTTCATACATACGATGAAGCGCTGCTATGGGATATCCATAGCAGCGCTTTAATTATCCTAGAATACGAGCGACCTATTCCAGCTCGCGGGCGCCGTCGGAAATCACGACGGGATAGACCTTGGGCTCGTGGCCGAACTTCTCGGCGAAAGCCTTGACGGTGTCGGAAACGAAGCTGTCATAGAGCTCCTCCTTGACAAGGTTGATGGTGCAGCCGCCGAACCCGCCTCCCATGACGCGGGATCCTGTGACATCGTGCTTGCGGGCCATCCTGTTCAGGAAATCGAGCTCCTCGCAGCTGACCTCGTACAGCCTGCTGAGGCCGAAATGGGTCTGGTACATCATCTCGCCGACGGTCTCGTAGTCGCCCCTCTCAAGGGCATCGCAAACGTCGAGCACCCTCTGGACCTCGCCGATGACATACTCTGCACGGAGGAAGTCCTCCTCGGGAATCTGCTCACGGACCTCCTCAAGCCAAACCCTCTTCGCATCGGAGAGGAAGTCGACGTCAGGATGGTTCTTCTGGATAGCGGCGCATGCCCTCTCGCAGGACTCGCGCCTCTTGTTGTAGGCGGAAGAAGCGAGTTCGTGCTTTACGCAGGAATCGAGCAGGACGAGACAATAGCCGACGGGCTTGAACGGGAAATACTTGTATTCCATCGTCTTGCAGTTCAGCCTGATGAGGCAGTCCTTCTTTCCGAAGATCGAAGCGAACTGGTCCATGATTCCGCAGTTCACGCCGCAGTAGTTGTGCTCGGTGGCCTGGCCGATACGGGCAAGCTCGAAATCATCGATCTTGTTGTGGTACAGGGTGTTGAGCGCGAAAGCGAACGTACTCTCGAGCGCAGCGGAAGAAGACAGCCCGGCTCCGAGGGGAACATCCCCTGCGAATACCGTGTCGAAGCCCTCAACCTTGCCGCCCCTCTTCAGAGTCTCGCGGCAGACACCGAAGATGTAACGGGCCCACTGCTTCTCGGGTTTGTCCTCCTCCTTGAGGCCGAACTCCGCAGGCTCGTCGTAGTCAAGGGAATAGGCACGTACCTTGTCGGTACCGTTTGGAAGGATAGCGGCAACAATGCCACAGTCGATAGCTCCCGGGAAGACATAGCCGCCATTGTAGTCGGTATGCTCGCCGATGAGATTGATTCGGCCGGCGGAAGCGAACATGCGGCCGTCCTTGCCGTAAAGGCTCCGGAATTTCTCCTGGATGCGGGATTTCATATCCATGGTCAAAAGAATTAGTTATTAATTATATTGTCAACAAATGCAATTTCATTCGTGGCGGGGTTATCTGAAGAATCGCGCGACCCAATCGGAATCCACCTTGGCAAAGCCGTCATCCGGCCTGACCGAAGGATTCCTACTGAGTATTCCGGCGCAATCCTCATATATGCTGAATCCGACAGGGACTCCCTGCATCTTTCCGCGGAGCGGGAAGGAGAAGATCAGCTTGTTGTCGGCGCCCTCAAGGCGGAAGAACTTGAAGGGTGCCTGCATGATGGCTGGGGCATTCTCCCTGTCATTCTCCGCGAGCTGCATGCGGGTGACATACTTGCATATCTCCATGACCGTGTCCTCGAGACCGGCATCATGGATATTCACCTTTTCGATCAGGCTGCCTACGTCCTGCACGCGTCTCAGCGTGTAGCCGGAAAGCTGCCCGGTCATCTCGGAAAGGGTCGCCGACATGGCCTTCTCCCCGTCGCCGCCCACGCTCCCCTCCGGCAGCAGCCAAACCATCAGCTTGCCGTCGGGGTCGTGATAGAGCGTCTGCGAACGGATCAGGTTCTTCTGTCCGCAGTCAGGGCATTCCCATACAAATAGGGAACCGTCCCTGACCGCGTCCTTCAATTCGGGATTCTCCCTCACGTTGACGAGAGGGTAAAGCCGGACTTCATGCCTGTGTCCACAGCCCGAGCATATTGCTTCTGCCTGGGCCACAGCCTATTTCTCCTCGCGGATATCCAGTTTCAGCTCGTCCAGCTGTTTCTGGTCGATGATGGACGGGGCGCCGAGCATGACATCCTTGCCCTGGTTGTTCTTCGGGAATGCGATGTAGTCGCGGATGGTGTCGCTTCCTCCGAAGAGGGCGCAGACACGGTCGAGTCCGAAGGCAAGACCACCATGGGGCGGAGCTCCATACTTGAAGGCGTTGATCAGGAAGCCGAACTTGCGCTGGGCCTCCTCAGGTCCGATGCCGATGATCTGGAACATGCGCTCCTGGTCCTTCGGATTATGGATCCTGATGGATCCGCCGCCGAGTTCGGTGCCGTTGAGCACGAAGTCATATGCGTTCGCACAAACCTTCAGGATGTCCTCGGGCTTGTCGGAATAGTAGTATTTCAGATGTTCGGGCTTCGGAGCGGTGAACGGGTGATGGAGTGCATCCCACTTGTTCTCTTCCTCATTCCACTCGAAGAGCGGGAAGTCGATGAGCCAGAGGGGCGCGAACACGTCGCTCTTGCGCAGGCCCATGCGGTTTCCGAGCTCGATGCGCAGGGAGCCGAGCTGGACCTGGGTCTTGCGCTTGTCGCCGCAGAGAACCAGGATCAGGTCACCTTTCTTTGCCTCGACAGCCTCGGCCACCTTGCCGAGCTCCTCGGCGCCGAAGAACTTGTCTATGCTGCTCTTGAAGCTTCCGTCTTCGTTCCACTTGATGTAGACGAGACCTTTGGCTCCTACCTGAGGCCTCTTGACCCACTCGGTCAGTTCATCGATCTGCTTGCGGGAATATTTCGCCGCGTCGGGAACTGCGATTGCGCCGACGTACTTGACGCCGTCGAAGATGCTGAACCCATGGCCCTGGACAAGGCTTGTGATCTCGTGCAGGAGCATTCCGAAGCGGACATCCGGCTTGTCGGAACCGTACTTGTCCATTCCGTCGAACCATGTCATGCGGGGCATCGGGTTGGGAATGTCCACGTTGAGGATAACCTTGAAGAGGTGGCGCATCATGCCCTCGAACATGTTGAGGACGTCTTCCTGCTCCACGAAGGACATTTCGCAGTCGATCTGGGTGAACTCAGGCTGACGATCTGCCCTCAGGTCCTCGTCGCGGAAGCACTTCACGATCTGGAAGTAGCGGTCCATTCCGGCCACCATCAGGCTCTGCTTGAGGGTCTGGGGGCTCTGGGGAAGGGCGTAGAAGGTGC
>CAYTXA010000022.1:0-17420 GCA_964440865.1 uncultured Muribaculaceae bacterium
ATGTCGCCGTCGGACTTCTTGATCTTGCTGTCTGCTGTGGTAACGGGAGTATAATCCGCTACAGCTGCGGCTTTGATGATGATATCCATATCGTCCGAACGCTCGGTAACTGCGTTGAACATATCCTCTGCCGACTGAACAGGTACAACGTTCACGAACATAGGCGGCTCAACATCCGTGTGTGCCGCAACTACTGTAACGTCCGCACCTCTCAGCATTGCCGCTCTTGCAATAGCGTAGCCCATTTTTCCGCTTGAATGATTGGTGATGAAGCGGACAGGATCGATGCTTTCACGGGTAGCACCTGCTGTGACAAGCAGTTTCTTTCCTGCCATATCCTTTTCAAAGGCTGTCTCACGAATAATACATTCAAGGAGAGTCTCCTCAGGACCATGTCCGCCCTCCAGGCAGTGGGCTACAGGGTGCCGGGAAAGAAAATTGTGATAAACCTTGCTCCTGCAGACATGCACAAGAGCGGAAGCGGGTACGACCTTCCGATAGCCCTCGGCATAATCGCCGCGTCCGGACAGTGCGAGCTTCCCGGACTCGGAAAGCATATCGTGATGGGAGAACTGGGTCTCGACGGCACGGTGAGGAATGTCCCGGGGGCGATTCCGATCGCACAGATGACGCGGGATCTGGGCTACGAAGGGTGTCTCCTGCCCGCAGAGTCTGCTCTGGAGGCAGTGGACCTCCGTGAAGTCAATGTCTTCGGGATCAGGAACATCGGCGATGCCATCCGGATTCTTTCGGACAAGGAGGACTGCAGCGATCTTCTCGTCTGGAACACAGAACTTTACGACAAGTACTACAAGGGCATGTCGTCCCGGGAGATTTCGGAGCCGGACTATATGGATTTCTCCGAGATCATAGGGCAGGACGGGGCGAAAAGGGGACTCGAAGTGGCCGCCGCAGGCAACCACAATGTGATAATGATAGGGAGCCCGGGCAGCGGGAAGAGTTCGCTCGCGAAGGCGGTTGCAGGAATTCTGCCTCCGATGTCGCGCGATGAGGCAATTCTGACGAGCAAGATCTATTCTGTCGCTGGGAAGGGCCGGCAGCGCTACGGGCTCATGAGGCAGAGGCCGTTCAGGGCTCCGCACTACAGTGCTTCGCTACCGGCCATGATCGGCGGCGGAAACGGAGACAACATCGTTCCGGGGGAGGTTTCGCTCGCGCAGAACGGCGTCCTCTTCCTGGACGAGTTCACCCAGCTGCCACGCTCCGTCACGGAAGCGCTCAGGGGTCCGCTGGAGGACAGGAAAGTGACAATTTCGAGGCTAAAGGCAAAGGTGTCGTTCCCGGCATCGTTCATGCTGGTCGCGGCGGCAAATCCTTGTCCGTGCGGATATTACGGCGAAGGAGACCGGTGCACCTGCACTCCGGGGCAGAGGCAGAGCTATTTTTCCAGGCTTTCCGGCCCCATCATGGACAGGATCGACGTCCAGCTCTGGGTCCATGCAGTGGATCCGGAGAAGCTGGTCTACAGGAAGAAAGGGGAGCCGACAAGCGTGGTCGCCGGCAGGGTTGCGGCGGCGAGGGAAATACAGGCGGAACGCTTTGCCGGGACAGGCATCTTCACCAATTCGGAAATGACGAGTAGGCAGATGGAGGAATACTGCCCGCTTTCAGACCAATGCAGGGAGGTGATGCGCAGGACGATGGAAAACACGGGGTTGTCTGCCAGGGCATATGGCAGGATAATAAAGCTTGCGAGAACTATTGCCGACCTTGAGGAGGCTGCCGGAGGGGAGAGGGGCCCGATCCAGCCCCGGCATCTTATAGAGGCGGTGTCATACCGCTTCCTCGACAGGACCGAAAAGTTCTAGTTCCTATGCAAAATGCTGATTGTCAGTCTTCCCAGGATACGGTTCTGGACTGGTCGGGGTTGACTTCGATGCGGACTCGGAGGGTTTCTTCCGGGAGAAGATCCTCTACGTTTTCCGGCCACTCAATGAAACAGAGGCTGCCGGAATCGAGGTAGTCGTAGAGGCCCACGTCGAGCGCTTCTGAGGGCTTTGTGATGCGGTAGAAGTCGAAGTGGTAGATGGACTCGCCGCTTGCAGTGCGGTATTCGTTGATGATCGCGAACGTCGGGGAGCCCACGGCATCCTCGCGCACGCCTAGATGGCGGCAGATTGCGGAGATGAACGTGGTCTTACCTGCGCCCATCGGGGCATAGAATGCGATCAGCCTGTTGTCTCCGATCTGGGAAAGGAATTCGGCTGCGGCGCGGAGAGCGTCTTCCGGATTCTTTATGGTGATGGAATGTTTCATCGTTGTTTCGGGAAAATGCCGAAAAGGGCAGAGCCGCTTCCCGACATGGAGGCGTACACTGCGCCTTCGTCATAAAGTTTCTGCTTGAGGTCCGCGAGAGCGGGGTGGGAGACGAATACCGATGGCTCGAAGTCGTTCTTCAGCAGTCCTTTCCATTCTTCCACGGATCTTGCCAGTATCTCTTCTATAGGGTGGGCGGGGATGGCGGGATGCACGCCCTTGTAGGCTTCTCTGGTGGAAACCGAGATGCCTTCCGGCACCACGACCCTTATCTCATAGCCTTCGAGGTCAAGGGGATATGGAGAGAGTTTCTCTCCCCGGCCTGAGCCCAGCATCGGGGTATTGTAGACGAAGAACGGGCAGTCGGACCCCAGCCTGGACGCATAGTCCGAGAGCTTCTGGTCCGGGAGCCCCAGGCCGAAGAGGTCGGAGAGCATGCGCAGTGCGAATGCGCCATCTGCCGAGCCGCCCCCGAGGCCTGCCCCGACAGGGGCTTTCTTCTCCAGGAAAATTTTGGCGACTGGGAGCGTAAAGTCCTCTGCCAGAATCCCGTACGCCTTTGCCGTAAGGTCGCTGAGCGGATCCCAGTCCACTCCCTCTGCCCTTGCTACGGTGATCATCAGCTTACCGTCGGGAGATATGGCCTGGGCGAGCTTGTCGCTCCCGTAGGTATCGAACAGGCGGCCGGAAGTGCGGCTGTAGTCGTCTCCCGGGACAATCTCCAGGGTATCCCTGATCCCGAGGTACGGTACGAACAGCGTGGAGAGGTCGTGATACCCGTCCGGACGCTTCCTCAGAACGTTCAGCCCCAGGTTCAGCTTTACATTGGGCTCTGCAATCATATGGACTACAGCAGTTTGCGGATACTGCTTTCCACTTCCTCCGCCACCTTCGCCCTCTCTTCCTCCGAAGGAATGTGGGCGAGCACGGGGGCAATGAACGATATCATCTGCAGGACCTTGGCCTCGGCCTCGGGAACTCCGCGCGAACGCATGTAGAACTGCTCGTCCTCGTTGAGGCTTCCGGTTGTCGCCCCGTGCGAGCACTTCACGTCATCCGCATAGATCTCCAGTTCGGGCTTGGCCTCGATCACGGCGTCCGGAGAAAGCAGCAGGTTGTGGCTTGCCTGATAGGCTTCTGTCTTCTGCGCGTCGGGCGCGACTATGATCCTGCCGTAGAATGAGGCATGGGACTGGCCGGCGGCAATGCCGTTGAACAGCTGGTTCGAGCTGCAGTGAGGGGCGCGGTGGCGGATCCTCGTCGTGATGCTGACCCTCTCGCCCCCTCCGCAGAGATAGACCCCTTCGAGGCTGACGTCTGCGCCCTCTCCGACAAGGTCGACGGAAAGCGGCATGTCCAGGGATACTCCCGGCATGACCAGTATGCAGACATCGATGCTTGTGCCTGCATTCGCCACGATGTTCCTAAGCGGCATGGTACTGTCTCCTGGCCTGAGAATCAACACTTTCCGAAAGGATTCTCCCTCCGGGACTACGACCGTGCCTTCGCCGGATGCGACGGGATAGTCGACGTAATGTCCGTATTCTTTCTCTCCCATGGATCTAGAATTTGTCAAATCCTTCGTTCTCGATTTCGTCCGCGAGGGATGCGTCTCCGGTCCGGACAATCTTTCCGGCCTTCAGCACATGCACGACGTCGGGGACCACGTATTCGAGCAGTTTCTTGTAGTGCGTGATTATTATCGCGGATTTTTCCGGAGTGTGGAGCGAACGGACACCGTTTGCCACAATCTTGAGTGCATCCACGTCCAGCCCGCTGTCGGTCTCGTCGAGGATCGACAGTGTCGGGTCGAGCATCGCCATCTGGAAAATCTCGTTGCGCTTCTTCTCGCCTCCCGAGAATCCGACGTTCACCTCCCTCTTTGCGAAGTCCGGCTTCATGCCCACGAAGGCCATCTTCTCGCGCATGAGCTTCAGGAAATCTCCCGCCTTCATCGGGCTGAGCCCTTCCGACTGGCGCTTGGCATTCAGGGCGGTCTTCATGAAGTTCGTGATCGAGACGCCAGGAATCTCGACAGGATACTGGAAGGACATGAATATTCCAGCCCATGCCCTCTCTTCCGGCTTCATCGCGAGCAGGTCGCGTCCCATGTAATTGATGCTTCCCGCCGTCACGGTGTATCCGGGCTTTCCGGTCAGTATCTGCGAGAGCGTGCTCTTACCGGCTCCGTTCGGGCCCATCACTGCGTGGATCTCGCCACGGCGGATCACGAGGTCGATTCCGGAAAGGATCTCCTTCTCGCCGACCGAAGCATGCAGCCCCTTGATTTCCAATAATATGTCACTCATATCCATTATACTGTTATTCGTGTTCTCTGTATTTCTTGCCCCATGATACCAGCGACCAGATGCCGTTCGCGAGGTAGAGGGTGCAGACAATCGTCATCATGATGTTGCCGACACTGAAATGCATCGGGATCTGGCAGGAATCGACGACGAGCCATGCGATCCAGCAGTCCCATTTCTTCATTGCAGACAGCAGCTGGGCTGTCAGGATGAGGACGGTCACCACTGTGTCGAGGTAGGGTACGGGGTCGCTCGTGAAGAAATTCTGCAGGACGAGCCCCCACAGGAATGCCACGACAAGGACCATGGCTATCGCAAATATCCGCTGTCTCCACGTCAGTTTCGAGACTTTCAGCGTGCCGGCGTCTCCGTTGCTTTCTTCCTCCACCTTCGGGTGCGACCAGCGGTACTGGCCGTAGATGTTGATAGCCAGCGATATAGGCTGGAGCAACAGGTTGGCGAAAAGGTGGTTGTGCCAGAAGAGCATGAAGAGGGCGGCGTTGTAGACGTACCCAACCCAGAAATTGGCCTTCGAGGCCCTTCCGGCAAGAAAGACGGTCATGAGGCCGAGGATCGAGGATATGAAATCCAGGATCAGGACCTGCTGCCCGTTCCAGAGCGTGAAGATTACAGTGTTTGTCCAGTCCATTTTATCTTTTCGTTCAGTTCTATCCTATGGATCCCTCCAGGGAAACCTGGAGCAGCTTCTGAGCCTCCATCGCAAACTCCATCGGCAGCTTCTCGAGTACTTCCTTCGCATATCCGTTGACTATCAGCCCTACCGCGTCCTCGGGTCCTATGCCTCTCTGGTTGCAGTAGAAGAGCTGCTCGTCGTCGATCTTGCTCGTCGTGGCCTCGTGCTCGATGGTCGCAGTGGGGTTCTGGTTCCTGATCACGGGGAATGTGTGGGCTCCACAGAGCGAGCCGATCAGGAGGCTGTCGCACTGGGAGAAGTTTCTCGCCCCGTCGGCTCCCGGCATCATGCGCACGAGACCGCGGTAGCTGTTCTGGCTGTGGCCGGCGGAGATTCCCTTGCTGACGATGCGGCTGCGGGTGCCTTTGCCGATATGGATCATCTTCGTCCCGGTATCCGCCTGCTGGTAGTTGTTCGTGACGGCGACGGAATAGAACTCGGACGAGGAGTAGTCTCCCTTGAGGATCGTGGAGGGATATTTCCATGTCACGGCCGATCCGGTCTCGACCTGGGTCCACGAGATGTGGGCCCCGTCTCCGCGGCATATTCCTCTCTTGGTCACGAGGTTGAGGATTCCTCCGCGGCCCTGGGCATCGCCGGGGTACCAGTTCTGGACCGTCGAATAGCGCACGTCCGCTCCCTTCTCTGCGATGATCTCCACCACGGCGGCGTGGAGCTGGTGCTCGTCCCTCATCGGGGCGGTGCATCCTTCCATGTAGCTGAGCGACGAGTCTTCGTCAGCAACGATGAGAGTGCGCTCGAATTGCCCTGTGCCTGAAGCATTTATGCGGAAATAGCTGGACAGGGACATGGGACATTTGACACCCTTGGGTATGTAGCAGAATGTGCCGTCGGAGAAGACTGCAGAGTTCAGGGCCGCAAAGAAATTGTCTCCGGGCGGGACAACTTTCGCCAGATATTTCTGTACGAGTTCCGGATATTCTATGACCGCCTCCGAGAACGGGCAGAAGATGATGCCCTTCTCCGCAAGAGTCTTGCGGAAGGTGGTGGAGACTGATACTGAGTCGAATACCGCATCCACGGCCACGACGCCCGCCAGTGCCTCCCTCTCCCTGACAGGGATACCGAGCTTCTCGAACGTCTTCTCCAGCTCGGGGTCTATCTCCTTCGGTCTGTCTTTGTCCTTTTTCGGGGCTGCATAGTAGATGATGTCCTGGAAATCGATCTTCGGCAAGTCGAGATGCCCCCACTCCGGCATGGGCATTTTCTCCCAGCGGCGGAATGCGTCGAGCCGGAACTGCGTGAGCCATCCGGGCTCATGCTTTATCTTCGATATCAGCCTTATTATATCCTCGTTGAGACCCTTCGGCACGAATTCCTGCTCCACGTCCGTGACGAAGCCCTCCTTGTACTCCTGTGAGGTGATCCCACCAAGGAGTTCCTTTTCTTCTTTCTGGTCCATAAAACTCCCTCTGCTTTAGCCCCGCAAATTTACACAATTATTGTCAGTCTCCGGCGAAGTGGTAGACCCTGTCGGTCTCGGCGGAAAGCATGTCGAGAAGCTCTTCGGTGAGCTCGTCCGTGACGTCCAGCGCCCTGTCCATCAAAGACATGTTGAAGGACTGCAGGGCCTCTCCGGCCTTTTCCTGGTTTTCCTTCAGGAGAATCATGTATTCCTTCTCGAACGCAGCCTGAAGAGAATCCATCTCGTCCTCGAGGTCGAGGTAGCGCTCCTTGATCACGGGAGCGTAGCGGTTGTAGTCCACCATCCCCATCGACTGCACGAGGAGCATCTTGCGGTTCACGCTGTTCCCTACAGTCTGTCCCTGCTCTCTCGAAAACTCTTCCGGAAGACTCCCAAGTCCCTGATAGAAAGGAATGAACACTCCGAGGTCTGCCATTCCGAAGGCCACGTAGGTGACGTTCCCTATCTCGGCGGGAAGCCACGGCCTGCTGACCGAAATGTGGGTCATCATCGTGCGGAAGACAGAAACGGGGCGATACTTCTCGTGGGGAGTCTCCTGGAGGTACGGGTCATGGTCGGTGCCGTCGTAGTGGTTGCGGAAGCCTTCCCTGACCTTTTTCAGGGAAATCTTCTCCTTTGCCTTTGCGAAAACCGGGAACTCATTCTTCGTGATGTCGTTCCTGATTTCGGGAGAGAAAAGCTTCTGGAGAGCATAAACCCTTGTGTAGTTGTATCTTGCATCTCCCGCGTTGTCCTGCTGGTAGGCCTTCACGCAGTCGAACGGCCCGTCCTTGGGATTCCACAGCCCCTTCTCCCTTGCGAAGTCGACTAGGTCGGCGGACGCGATGAAGTTCCCGTCTCCGGGCACATACTCCCGCAGCCTGCCCTGGTTGCCGGACACGAAATAGCTGTCCTGCGGAAGCCTGGCGGCAATGTAGCGGTGTCCGGCGCAGGACTCGAGGTACCAGACCTCGTCCTTGTCTATGAATCCGACACCGAATCCCTCACGGCTTCCGTATTGCTCTATCAGCGCGCCGAGCCTCTCGACCCCTTCGCGTGCAGTCCTGACGTATGGGAGGACAATGTTGTAGATGCAGTATTCCCCGACTCCGTCCGTCACGAGAGGATCGGCGGCTTCTGCCTCAGGGGACGGGTTGATGGTCTCCGTCGAGCTCATCCCGACGCCGGCAGTGTTGAATCCGGCTTCGCCCCATGCGCCGCCGCGTCCCGGAGGCATCGCGAGGTAGCCCAGCATCTTAGGAGGAAGCGGGCAGCGGAAAGCGTTCTCCCTGGAGACGAATTCCGACGGCCCGTTGTCCGTGTCGTGGAAAAGCTCGAGGTGGGCTGTGTTGCCTCTGCCCCCGTCGACGGAGCGGCCGATTATCATGCTTCCGTCGTCTGTCTGCTGCGCCCCGACGAGAATCGTCGTGCACTCGGCAAGTCTCGCATAATCAGGCTCTGCAAGGAGCGAGAGAGCGATGAGGGGAATCAGGATGTTTGTCATTTTGTTTGCGTTTAGGCAAATATACTATTTTCCGCCTGTTTTGTTTATCTTTGTCTGATATGGATGAAATTGACATAATGACAGACGGAAAGCTGCTCAGCAGGGTGGTATCCGTCGCGAAGCCGGAAGACGCTGTGCCGTACCTCGGCAAGTGGCCTCGCGTCTACATCGTCTATGACCGGAACGCAGAGAAATATGCCGCCGAGATGGTACATCCCCTGGGGGACAAGCTTGCCTCGGCCGCCAGCATCGAGACCGGAGAGGCCGAGAAGGCGATGGGCGGGGTGCTGGAAATGTGCGGCTGGCTGCTGCAGAACGGGGCCACGAGAGGCGACCTGCTCCTTGCAATAGGTGGCGGGATAACCACGGACATGGCCGGCTTTGCCGCGGCAATCTACATGCGCGGGATTTCGGTTGCCTATCTGCCGACTACGCTGCTTGCGCAGGTGGACGCGGCGATCGGAGGGAAGAACGGCGTCAATTTCTCCGGACTCAAGAACATGATCGGGACGATCCGGCAGCCGGCGCTCGTGTTCGAGTGCCCCGAAGTGCTCGGAACTCTGCCCTACAGGGAGTTCGCCTGCGGGAGCGCCGAGATGCTGAAGACGTTCATAATCGACAATACCTCAGGAAATTACGAAAAAGCGGCGAGACTGCTTGCGAGGATAAACGGAGCGGAGAGCCGCAGAACGGCTATCGAGACTTATGCCTCTGAACTCGGGGAGCTTGTCCATGCCAGCGCGGCGGTCAAGGCGGGAATTGTCTCCCGCGACCAGTTCGAGAGCGGGGAGCGGAGGCTTCTCAATCTCGGGCACACGTTTGCGCATGCGATCGAGTCGGTGGCAAAGAAGAAGAACGACAGCGGAGGCAGCTATGACATTGCCCATGGCGAGGCTGTCGCGTCGGGAATCATCCTTGCCGCGACCTTGTCGGAGAAACTCGGCATCGCCGGGCCCGGACTCAGCCGCAAGCTGAAGAACAATTTCGCCGGCTGCGGCCTTCCCGATGCCAGCCCGTTCCCCGTGGCGGAGCTTGCAGACGCGATGCACAGCGACAAGAAGGGCGCCGGAAACGGGGAGGTGATATTCGTCCTTCCCCGCGCCATCGGGGACACGACAACCATGAAACTAAAGATCGAAAAGGCAGTGGAACTGCTAGGATAGATGATTTGCACGACAATACAGAACAGGAAACTGGAGAAGATTTTCGATGCCATGGACAACGACATGAGCATCGAGATGGCCGAGATCCGGCTTGACCGCTGCTCTCTGAGCCTGGACGACATAGACGAGCTGTTCTCCCAGTCCCGTCTTCCGCTCGTTGCTACCTGCAGGACAACAGAGGGGGTTCCCGCCAAGACCGCCGAGGCGCGGCTGCTCCATGCAATAAAGGCCGGGGCGACGTACGTGGACCTGGAGATAGAAGCTCCGCCGATGATGAGCAAGAGGATCCGCAGGGAGGCGGCCGAGAACGGCTGCGGGCTGATCCGCTCTTTCCATGATTTCGAAGGGACGGACTCGCTCGAAGCGCTCAAGGCAATTTTCGAGAAATGCACGAGCCTCGGGGCGGACATAGTGAAGATAGTCACGACTGCCCGAAGCGAGGAAGATGTGCGCAGGGTCATGAGCCTCTATGACATATTTCCGCCGGAGAAGCTGATTGCCTTCTGATTGGGCGTGGCCGGCAGGAACTCCAGGGTCGAATGCCTCTCCCATGGAGCTCCGTTCTCCTATGCATGCCTGAATGCGTCCGAGGCAGCCGCGCCCGGGCAGTGGATTTCCATGGTCATGTCCCAGAAGGTCTACGGGCGTTTCCCCCTTCTCAGCGGCACCTCTCTCAAGATGCCTTGTTCCAAGAGTTTCGCCCAGAGAGCCGTGATTGCGGCTGCCCTCGCGGACGGGGTCTCCGATATCCATGGATATACTCCTTGCTCGGACAATGAATCTTCGCTCAAGGTTGCGAAGGCTCTCGGTGCCGAGGTCGGGGCTTCCGGAAAGCACTCGCTGAAGGTCTCCGGCATGACATCCCGCGTATTTTCCGGCGACGAGATCCATACCGGCGAGT
Organism: uncultured Muribaculaceae bacterium; assembly: GCA_964440865.1. Taxonomy (GTDB): domain Bacteria; phylum Bacteroidota; class Bacteroidia; order Bacteroidales; family UBA932; genus Cryptobacteroides. The sequence continues at coordinate 10,272 of CAYTXA010000022.1, forward strand.
CCGGATTCCTGACCCGCATCATGATTCCGATCCTCAGCGCGATTTCGTCCGGCCCAGTTACTGTGACAGGCGAGAAGACATTGCTGTCCAGGCCTTTGAAGGGCGCGAGGGAGATCATGGGCGCATTCGGAGTGACGCTGGAGTCCTCCTCCGAAGGGGATGTCATGCTTCCTGCGAAAATTGTCGGCCATCTGACTTCAGGAAAGGCCAGCGTTTCGGGAAAGGACGGGTCCCAGCTAATCTCGGGCCTGCTCTATGCCCTTCCGTTGCTGGAAGGGGACAGCGAACTGACCGTGACTGAGCCCAAGAGCATCCCGTACCTTTTCATGACCCTCGACGTACTCAAGCGTTTCGGCATTGAGATCGAGTGCGAGATGAAGGGCGGGGAGGAGTTCGAGCAGACGAAGGACTGGGAACTCTGCACCGAGATGATTTTCCATATTCCCGGCGGCCAGCACTACAGGAGCGCGGAGATTGTCCTTGAAGGGGACTGGAGCGTTGCTGCGGATTTCGCAGTTGCCGGTGCCGTCTACGGGGACGTATCCCTGGAAGGGCTTGACCTCCATTCCCTCCAGGCAGACCTATCGATCATCGATATACTTGACGAGGCTGGCGCCTGCGTGACGGAGGAGAGCGACGATGACGACAATAACCCCGAGATCCATGTCCAGAAGGCTCCGCTCCATGGTTTTGCCGTCGACATCAGCAATTGTCCGGACCTGTTTCCGGCTCTTGCCGTACTCGCCGCCTTCTCGCAGGGAACGTCCACATTCCTCGGAGTGGCAAGGCTTGCGACAAAGGAGAGCGACCGGCGCCAGGCGGTGCTGGACATGCTTTCCCAGATGGGAGTTCCCGCCTCTGCCAAGGGAGATTCCCTCTCGATCGAGGGGCGTTCCCTTGCCCAGCGCATGCTGACGGGTACGCTTCTTCGCGGCGGCAACTACACTTCCCACCATGACCACCGCATGGTCATGGCGCTTTCCATCGCCGGAATCGGGGCGGATTCGCCTGTCGTGATCGACGATACGGAGTGCGTTGCGAAGTCCTGCCCTGGCTACTTCTCTCTTCTTGACAAATTCGAACAGGCTGATCTATAGAGCATTATGAACACTTTCGGCAGAAAATTCCGTGTAAGCATATTCGGAGAATCCCATGGTCCGGCTATCGGGACCGTCATAGATGGCGTGCGCCCCGGCATCCCTCTGACGCCGGAGGATTTTGCCGCTGACATCCTTCGCCGCAAGAGCGGGGCAAAGGGAACGACACCACGCATCGAGTCCGATGAGCCTGAGATCCTCAGCGGAATCTATGACGGGCACACGACCGGCGCTCCCATGACGATAATCTTTCACAACCACAACACGCGTTCGTCGGACTACAAGCTGTTCAACCATGTGCCGCGTCCCGGACATGCGGACTATACTGCAAGCGTCAAGTGGCTGGATTTCAATGATCCGCGCGGAGGAGGCCATTTTTCCGGAAGGCTCACGCTGCCGGTTGTGGCTGCCGGTGTGGTGGCAAAGAAGATGACTGCCTGCAAGTTCTCGGCCCAGCTGATCGAGGTGGGCGGTGTCCGCAGGGAGGATGCGTTGTCGGGCCGTCAGGAGAAGGCGCTTCCGGACGGCGGTGTCGAGGAGAAAAGAGAACTTACTGCATCGGAAATCTGGAGCGATGTGCTGGATGCTGCCATGCGTGACAGGGATTCTGTCGGCGGGATTGTAGAGTGCCGCATCGAGAATGTGCCTGCAGGTCTCGGCGAGCCGTTCTTCGACAGCGTCGAGTCGCTGATTTCGCATGCGGTTTTCGCTATTCCTGGTGTCCGTGGCATCGAGTTCGGCGACGGGTTCAACGCGGCACGCATGAGAGGGTCGGAGCACAATGACCCGTTCGATTGCGTGACGGGAGGGAATCCGACGTTCCATGTCAATGTGCGTCCGTCGAAGAATGGCGCGGGTGGCGTCAACGGGGGCATAACCAATGGCAATCCGTTGGTTTTCAGGGTCGCTTTCAAGCCGACTTCGAGCATCGGCCGTCCGCAGAGGACGTTCGACTTCTCGAAGGGCGAGCTCACGACGCTCGAGATCCCCGGCCGCCATGATGTCTGCTTTGCGCTCAGGACTCCGGTCATCGTCGAGGCAATGTCCGCCATCGTCCTCGCCGACCTCACTTCCCTCATTTAGTTCCGATTCTGCCGTTGCTGGGCGGATGGAGAAGCAGTCTATGGGAAGGGCGAGCGAAGCGAGGGTTTTGCGGCCAATACCCCCGCCAGAACGTGAATGATGGATACGGAAAAGGCCGGCTGCAAATGCAGTCGGCCTCAAAAGTGCCCGGGGCCGGGCTCGAACCGGCACGTCTTCATCAGACAAAGGATTTTGAGTCCTTCGCGTCTGCCAATTCCGCCACTCGGGCTTTTGATGCAGCTCAGGAAGCCTGATTTCCAGAAGCTGTGCGGAACAGCAAATATATGGATAATCATGTTTCTTTGCAAATTAAGACAAAAACCGCGATATTTGGCAGCATGGGAAAGATCAACGACCACATCCGTAACTTTTGCATTATCGCACATATCGACCACGGGAAGAGCACTCTGGCCGACAGGCTGATTGAACTCACCAAGACGCTGAGCGAGAGAGATATGGAGAATCAGGTCCTGGACGACATGGACCTCGAGAGGGAGAAAGGCATCACGATAAAGAGCCATGCCATACAGATGGAATACACGCGTGGAGGAGAAAAGTATCTGCTGAACCTGATCGACACTCCGGGCCACGTCGACTTTTCCTATGAGGTTTCCAGGTCCATCGCATCGTGCGAAGGAGCCCTCCTTGTCGTGGACGCGACGCAGGGAATCCAGGCCCAGACCATCAGCAACCTCTACCATGCAATCGACCATGGGCTCGAGATAATCCCAGTAATCAACAAGATAGACATGGATACCGCCCGCCCCGAAGAGGTGACGGACGAGGTCTGCGACCTGCTTGCGTGCGACCCCGAAGACGTGTACCGCGTGAGCGCCAGGACAGGCGAGGGAGTTCCTCCTCTTCTCGATGCGATCGTGGACAAGGTCCCCGCTCCCAAAGGCGACCCCGATGCGCCGCTCCAGGCCCTCATCTTCGATTCGGTTTTCAATTCCTTCAGAGGCATCATCGCCTACTTCAAGGTATTCAACGGCTGCGTACGCAAGGGGCAGAGAGTCAAGTTCTTCAACACCGGGCAGGAATATGAGGCCGAGGAAGTCGGCGTGCTGAAGATGAAACTGCACCCGACCGACGAAGTCAGCTGCGGAGACGTGGGCTACATCATATCCGGAATCAAGACAGCCTCGGAGGTAAAGGTCGGAGACACAATCACTTCAGTCGAGAACCCGTGCAAGCAGGCGATTGCCGGATTCGAAGAGGTGAAACCTATGCTCTTCGCGGGAATGTACCCGGTGCAGGCGGACAAATACGAGGAACTGCGTTCCACCCTGGAGAAGTTCCAGCTGAACGACGCCTCGTTCGTCTTCGAGCCGGAGTCTTCTCTCGCGCTCGGATTCGGATTCCGGTGCGGATTCCTGGGCCTGCTCCATCTCGAAATCGTGCAGGAGAGGCTCTACCGCGAGTTCGGCATGGATGTCATCACGACGGTCCCGAACGTATCCTACAAGGTATACACAGTCAAGGGCGAGGTTGTCGATGTCCACAATCCCTCCGGCCTTCCCGCCCCGACCCTGATCGAGCATATCGAGGAGCCATACATCGAGGCGCAGATAATCACGGATGCGCAGTTCTACGGCCCGATCATGAAGCTCTGCATGGACCGCAGGGGCACGTTCAAGGGCCAGAATTATATCACCTCCGACAGGGTCGAGCTGAACTACGATATGCCGCTCTCCGAGATTGTCTTCGATTTCTACGACAAGCTGAAATCCATCTCAAAGGGCTATGCGTCATTCGATTACCACATCGTAGGATACAAGCCGGCAAGGCTCGTCAAGCTCGATATCCTGCTGAACGGAGAGCCTGCCGATGCGCTCTCGACCCTGATCCATGAGGACCATGCCTACGATATGGGGCGCAAGATGTGCGAGAAACTGAAGGAGCTGATTCCCCGCCAGCAGTTCGACATAGCGGTCCAGGCGGCAATCGGTGCGAAGATCATCGCCAGGGAGACGGTCCGCCAGGTGCGCAAGGATGTGACCGCCAAGTGCTACGGCGGCGACATTACGCGAAAGCGCAAGCTGCTCGAAAAACAGAAGGAGGGGAAGAAACGTATGCGCCAGATAGGAACTGTCCAGGTGCCCCAGAGCGCATTCATGGCTGTCCTAAAGCTGGATTCATAGCAGATTCTTCGGATGCAGAGCGTAGCGATACTGACAACGACCTACAACACAAGGGACTATGCCTTGAGCTGCGTGGAAGGGTGTCTCCGCCAGGAGGATTCTCTTGCGGGGCTTAGGGAGTATCGCTTCGACATATGGCTTCTCGACGACGGCAGCAGCGACGGCACTGCGGAGATGGTCAAGGAAAAGTTCCCGGACGTGCACGTGATCCGGGGAGGAGGTGGCCTCTACTGGAACCAGGGCATGAGGGCAGTCTGGACCGAGGCTTCCGCCCATGAGGACTACGACTTCTACCTCTGGCTCAATCCCAAGATCACGCTGCTCGAGGGCGCGTTCGGAAATTTGCTTGAGAATTCCAGGATGCTGGGCAACAGGGCGATACTGGCCGGGACAGGAGTCGGCGCCGAAGGAAAATATTCGTTCGGAGGGATTGACAGGTACGGCCACATCATGGCCCCCGACCCTACGGTCCCGATACCCTGCCACACATTCAACGGAAACCTTGTGCTTGTCCCCAGGGCTGTGTACAAAGCCCTTGGAAACCTGTCCGACAGCTACACCCACCGTTTCGGAGATTTCGACTACGGGATCAGGGCCGGGAAAGCCGGCATCCCGCGTGCGATTGCGCCGGGCGTCCTTGCCGAAGGCAACCCGCATTCCGTCATCCCATACTGGAGGGATGCTTCTTTCCCGCTACGGGAGCGGTACCGTTTCCTCCTGAGCCCCAAGGGTCTCCCGTTCCGCGAACATTTCGTCTACAACATGAGGTCCCGCGGACTGCTCGCTGCAATTGCAGACTTTGTGTCCGTCAACCTCAAGGTCTGGTTCCCGAAAAAGGGCAGGCCACAGAAAACATATGTCTATGAGCAAAAAGATTAGTGCTGTATTTAAATCCCTGAGACTCCGTACATTGCCTCTTTCCCTGGCAGGCGTCCTCATGGGAATTTTCCTTGCAGTGGCGGATTATAGGGTGGGAGCGTGGACGGTCGTGTTCATACTCCTGACCACGGTCTGCCTCCAGATCATCTCGAATCTGTCCAACGAACTGGGCGATGTGCTGCGGGGAACCGATACTGCAGAACGGCAGGGACCCCAGTACGGGCTCAACAGCGGAATCCTGACAATCAAGGAGATGAAAGGCCTGATCGGACTGTTCATAGGACTGGCCATAGTTTTCGGGCTTCTTATGATCCATGCCTCGTTCGGCAGCATTTTCTCCTTCGAGGGCATCTGCCTGGCGTTGCTTGGTGCCGCGGCTATCCTGGCTGCGCTGAAGTACACCCTCGGGCGCAATCCCTACGGCTACCGGGGCAAGGGCGACTTGTTCGTGTTCATCTTCTTCGGGATCGTCTCCGTGATGGGAGGCTATTTCGTGGCAGCCCACACGGTCTCATGGCTCCTTCTTCTTCCGGCATCCGCCATAGGCTGCTTCAGCGTGGGAGTGCTCAATGTCAACAACATAAGGGACATGAAGACCGATGCTGCCAACAGGGTGACCGTGGCCCTGAAGCTTGGGCTCCACAATGCGAGGATCTACCAGACGGTCCTTGTCGTCATGGGATTCGTGCTGATGATTGCATATTGCCTGTGCCGCATATTCGATCCGTGGCACTACCTCTTCCTCCTGTCCGCGCCTCTTTTCGTCTCGCACATCAAGGGTGTATGGACGCTCGAAGACCGAGCCCTCGACAGTGTCTTCCCCAAACTCGTGATGGGTACATTCCTGTTCTCTCTCCTTTCCGGGATAGGATTTACGGTCTTCCTCTGGTAACGGAGGACCTATTTGCAGGACATTATCTTCAGGATCAGCTTGTCTGTGCTGCGCATGCCGACCGACCCGATCTCGCCGAGATTGCGGATCGTCTTCTCAATGTCGCGGTCTATGATTCCGTCGTTTTCGGTAGCGCTGATGCCGTCAAGCGCAAGCACCGCGGACTGGACCGAAGAATAGACACCGGACGCAACTTTCATCGCGCATCCGACCTTGGCCCCGTCGCAGACCATTCCGGTGATGTTCCCGATCATGTTCTTGATCGCCGCGCAGATTTCCTTGTAGGAGCCGCCTTCGAGCCACGTGATTCCGCATGAAGATCCGGTCGAAGCGACGACACATCCGCACAGAGCGGAGAGCTTGCCGAGGTACCCCTTGATGTGGATAGCTATGAGGTTGCTGAGTATCAGGGCTCTGGCCAGTTTTTCGTCGCCAATCTTGTAGCGCCTGGAGTATGCGATGACCGGCATGCTGACGGTGATGCCCTGGTTTCCGCTTCCGCTGTTGCTCATCGCTGCAAGCGTACATCCGGCCATCCTGGCGTCGGAAGCGGCTGCAGTCACACCCATGGCATAGCTCATGAAATCGTCGCCGAACACCGACTTCTGGTTGCGCCGGATCGTCTTCCCGACCTGTAGACCATAGTCTCCGGAGAGGCCTTCCTCGCAGAGGGCCCAGTTGTATTTCCTGTCGTCGAGGATGAAGGCAATGTCATCGTAGGCAACAGTCTCGGCGAAGGAGAGTATCTCCTTGACAGTCAGATGATAGTCGAGAGTGGGCCTTTCGTCTTCCGTCTTCTGGCCGCCCCCTGCGGAACTCTGGGCCTCGCCGTCGAAGCTTGTCTCCACGATCTTGTCATGGGCATCCTCCACCGTAGCCGTGGCGGAATCTTCCTTCCCCTCGATGGACACTGTCGCCTTGACGAACAGGGTCTTGTCCGTGTCCGCCATCCTGACCGAGACTTTCTTTTTCTCCACCAGCGCCTTTGCCGCAGCTACTGCTTCCGGGCAGACGCCATTGAGCACTTCGAGCCCGAAGGAGGATTCTCGGCAGACCG
>CAYTXA010000023.1:0-2379 GCA_964440865.1 uncultured Muribaculaceae bacterium
TCGTGATCGAAGCCAGCGGAATATGCGAGCCGGCCCCTATCGCCCAGACAATCTGCTCCATCCCGAGGCTCGGACCCCAGTACAATGACGGCAAGTCTCCGGTTGCAAAGCTGGATGCCATCGTGACCGTTGTCGATGCCGTCCGTCTCGCCACCGAATTCGGCTGCGGAGATGCCCTGCCCCTGGGAAACTTTGACGACCAGGACCTCGAAAGCCTTGTAGTCCAGCAGATTGAGTTCTGCAACATTGTCCTGCTCAACAAGGCATCCGATGTGCGCGCCGAGGAACTGGGCCGTGTCCACAGCGTGATCGAGAAGCTAAACCCCGGAGTAAAGATCATCGAGTGCGACTTCTGCGACGTGCCCCTGGAGAATATCCTGAATACCGGGATGTTCGACTTCGAGAAGGTCGCCACTTCGGCTGCATGGATCAATGCTCTCGAAGGAGAAGGCATTGAGAATGAGGAGGAAGGAGAGGCCGATGAGTACGGCGTGGGTACGTTTGTCTACTATCGCCGCAAGCCTTTCGACCTGAACAAGCTCGACTGGTTCGTGTCGAAGAAATGGCCTGCGAACATCATCCGCTCCAAGGGCCTTTGCTATTTTGCCCACGACACCGACAAATGCTATCTCTTCGAGCAGGTAGGAATCCAGAAGAACCTGACGGATGCCGGCCAGTGGTATGCGACCATGCCGGAGGACGAACTCCGCCGCGAGCTCAAGGTCAACAAGGGGCTTCAGCGCGACTGGGATCCCGAATATGGCGACAGGATGAACAAGATTGTGTTCATCGGCCAGAACCTCGACGAGGAAGCCATCACGGCTGCCCTGGACAAGTGCCTGGCAGACTAGGGACCTCAGCTATAGATATCTCAGCGACGCTTTGTCGCCAGCTACTTCGAGCCGCACTCTCCTTCCCAGGCATAGGGACAGGTTGGGTGCGGATTTGTGTGCATCCCACTCGTGTCCTGCACTGACATTGTCCATGACAGGTATGTCTCTGTCTCCCAGCTTGCTACGGACGATTTCCATGAGGGAGGGGTCTATTCCTCCGGCATCCGTATAATTTGTGAACTGCCCGACGACGAGGCCTGCAATACGGTCAAGCTTCCCCGACAGGAGAAGATTCTGAAGCATCCGGTCCACGGAATATGCTGCCTCATCCACGTCTTCCAGGAAGAGGATTGCTCCGTCCGTGTCCAGCTCATAGGGCGTCCCCTGAAGGCTGTAGATGAGAGAAAGGTTTCCGCCGACAAGCCGGCCCTCCGCCATCCCCTTGCGACAGTAGCTGTCCGTGGCCGCGACGAGTTCCCTTGGACTTCCCGACAAGGCTTCCCGAAGAGAACTTATGCCTTCCCCGTCGCCCCCGATATGCCTCAGCATATGCCCATGGATGCTTTCTAAACCATTGTTGTTCAACACGATATGCAGGACTGTCACGTCGCTGAATCCCACGATCCATTTCGGGTTTGAACGGAGAGGAGACAAGTCCAGGAAGGGGACCACCTGCGCCGCTCCATATCCGCCTCTTGTTGCGATCATGGCACGCACCGAAGGATCGTCGATGAGCTCCTGCGTGGCGGAGATCCGCTCCCCTGGAGTCCCATCGTATCGCCCGTTCCTTCGGAAAAGATTGCGCGCGAAGCGAACCTTCAGGCCCCAGCTCTCTAGAATCTCCACGCCAGAGGCTATCTCTTCCCGGTCCACATGGTCTGCTATCCCGAATACTCCGACGGTGTCGCCTGCCTTCAGCGCACCCGGCCGGATGTCTTCCCTTTCCATGGCCCTTTCTATTTTTCCAGCCTGAAAGACTTGTCGGACAGGTTGATCTTCTGCTTGAACATTGTGCGTCCCTGGTAATAGACCATGTCAAGAGTGCTGGAGCCGCTCTCGAAATAGATCTTCTGCAGGTCTCTTCCAGCACGTCCCTTCGTGTTCACAGGCTCGCACCACACAAGCATATATTCTCCGCTGCTGCGGTCCTGGGCACAGATGACGGAATTGCCGCGTACATTGAACCATGCCGCTATCCATTTGCTGGTCCTCGCCGTCGTCCTGGCGCCCGACATCCCGTCGATGATTGCGTTCTCCCCCTCCAGCACGCCGAAAGACAGCCTGCGGGCTTTCCCGGATGTCGTATTCTTTCCGTACCACCATCCGATAGCCTCGTCTGCAGCCTCATTCGCCTTTGTTATCTCCACGAGGGAAGAGTTCGCGCGGAAGGAATTCAGCAGCCATGACACCTCGCTGCTGAGCCCAGTCGAGATGGACATTGTCTCCGGCGACCTGCCCTCCAGTTTCCCGGAAAGCATCCTTCCCGCGAACATGGCGCTGGCGACTTCTCCGCTCGAGAGGCTCAGCAGAGACGATACATATTCCT
>CAYTXA010000023.1:2389-2714 GCA_964440865.1 uncultured Muribaculaceae bacterium
AAATTGAGGTAGCGGCCGGAACCGATTGATACAATGGACATTGCTTTCTCAGGAGTCATCTTTGTCAGCTTCTGGTCGAACGTATAGCGAGTGAACGGGACAGCCCGCGCCTTCCATTCCGTCCCCTCCTGCTGCAGGCGGTAGAGAGAATCCTTTCCGAACGCGAAGATGGTCTCCACGTTGCGGATCTTCGTCGCAACGCTTCCTGCGGCATCCGGCACCAGTTTCCCGACAACGGAAGCAATTTCCTTGTCGTCAAGGGCGGATGTGTTGAGCTTGTCCCTGAGCGCGAAGGCTTCCGGAAGAAGCTGCGAGGACGGATATT
>CAYTXA010000023.1:2730-15183 GCA_964440865.1 uncultured Muribaculaceae bacterium
CCCGATGAACTCCTCCACGCTGACAACATCCCCCTTGTCTACGGCATCGAAAACCTTCGTATCCCTCCTCAGCGCCACATCGGCAGCATACACCGATTCCGGAAATTTCTGCAGGAAAGCCTCATAGGCCGCGACATTGTCCTTTTTCAGTGCGGCATTGTACTTCTTTGTCTCCTTCTTGGTCTGCGCCGTCAGGGGAGCAGCCATTGCAAGCGCCAGCACGAATGCCAGCAATGCGACCGTTCTTCTCATCTTTGTCATGTTTTGTCCGTTACGCAAAAGTAATTATTTTTCCTGCACCGGACTATTCGTCTTTGGTATCAATTATGCAGGAAATCGTTCTACCATATTTTGGACATAGCTATGATAAAGAGGAAATATTGCATCATATCATTGATAATCAGCGGAGTTGCCTGCCTGCTGCAGGCGTGTGCAACATCCGTGCCTTCTCCTGAGGCTGGAGTCCCGAAATCCCTTGCCATCACGCGTGCGGAAGCCCTTGGCAAGGTGGAGTACGACCTCCGCTTCCGGATTCCGGAGAGTCAGGACGAGGCGGTCACATGCCACGACAGCGTGTCGTTCGAGATGACAGACAAGGACCCGGTATGGCTTGATTTTCAGGGGGACAGCCTGATTTCGGAGGCCAGGGTCAATGGCCACAGGGCGCACCTCAGGGTTGAGGATGAGCATATCCGTATTCCTGAAAAGTTCCTCCGCAAAGGCGGGAACTCCGTAGTGCTCGATGTCGTGTGCTCGGACCTTGCCCTCAACCGCAGGGAGGACTACATGTACACCCTCTTCGTCCCCGACCATGCCCGTAGCGCGTTCCCCTGCTTCGACCAGCCAGACCTGAAGGCTCGTTTCACCCTCAGCCTCGACGTTCCTGAAGGCTGGAAGGCAATCAGCGACGGCGCCGACCAGAGGCCCGGGCCGTCCTCCGGGGGCCGTCAGATCCTGACATTCGCCCCCACCGACCTGATACCGACCTATCTTTTCTCGTTCACGGCAGGACGATTCGAGGAAAGTTCCGCGATTGTCGAAGGCAAGACTATCCGCGCCCTCTACCGCGAAAAAGACCCCGCGAAGGTCGCCCAGCTGGACACAGTCTTCAGCGAAATAGGCCTGTCGCTGAGGTGGCTGGAAAAATATACGGGAATCCGGTACCCGTTCCAGAAATATGGATTCGTGGTGCTTCCCGGATACCAGTTCGGCGGCATGGAACATCCTGGAGCCGTCCAGTACAACGACAACCAGATATTTCTCGGACAGGACCCGACTCCGCAGGAAGAGATGCGCCGCCTGGAGCTCCTTGCCCATGAAACCACCCACATGTGGTTCGGCGACCTCGTGACCATGAAATGGTTCGACGATGTCTGGACAAAGGAGGTCTTTGCCAATTACATGGCATCCAAGATATCGCGCGAGCGCTTCCCGAACGTGGACCGCGACCTGGATTTCCTGCGCTCGTACCACGGCCCGGCGATTGCCGTCGACCGCACTGACGGCACCCATCCTATCCTGCAGGAACTCGGCAACCTCTCTCAGGCAGGCCTGCTCTACGGAAACATCATCTACGACAAGTCTCCGATCATGCTCCGAAAGCTGGAGCAGCTGATGGGAGAGGACGCATTCCGGGATGGGCTCAGGAACTATCTGAAGAAATACTCATACGGCAATGCCACGTGGGACAATCTTGTCTCATGTCTCGAAGATGCTGCTCCTGACAAGGGTATAGGGAACTTCAGCAATGCCTGGGTCAAGGAAAAAGGCATGCCCACCATCAAGTGGACTGTCTCCGACGGGAATCTCACCGTAAGCCAGACGGATCCGTTCGGGAAGGGCGTCAGATGGCCCCAGACTTTCCTCTTCGGCATACGATATGGCAAAGAAATCTTCCCCGAATCCGTGGTGATGGACGGCGACTCATACGTCATCAAGCTGCCGTCCGGAATTGTCCCTGACCTTGTCCTCCCGAACATGGACGGGAGCGGATACGGGTTCTTCTCGCTGCCTGGCGGCCAGGAGGACGCCCTCGCCCTGCTTTCCTCGATTCCGGAATCCGGACTCACTCCCGCCGGCGAATATGGAATCTATGCGACTGTCTATGAGAATTATCTCCACGGCGGATTTGACCCGGCAATCCTGTTCCCTGCCTTCATGGCAAGGCTCATGGACACGGAGAACCCTCTTCTTGCAGGATATATAGTTTCATGCACTGAACGCTTCCTTCTGGATGCTCCTGCCGAAAAGTCCCAGGACATGGAGGAAGCTCTCGAAAAGGCGATGGATAAGCATCCTGTGCCGGCAGTACGCCAGCAGATCATGCGGTGGATCAGCACCCATGCCCAGAATCCATCGACACTGGAGTATGTCTATGACGCGTGGAAGAAGAGAAGTGTTTCATACTTCGGCGAAAAGGACTACATGGCTACTGCCTGGCACCTTGCCGTGATGTTCCCGGACCGTGCCGATGCCATCCTCACAGAGCAGAGGGGACGTCTTGGCAGCGAAGACCGCCGGAGCGAGTTCGATTTCGTGTCGGTTGCATGTTCCCCGGAGGAAGCGGTGAGAGATTCTCTGTTCCGGAGCCTGCTTGCCCCGGAAGGAAGGAGCAAGGAAGCCTGGGCACAGGAAGCCCTTGCCCTGCTGAATGACCCCGCCCGTGAGCCGGCAAACAACAAGTACATATTGCCCGCTCTTGAAGACCTTCCCGAGATCCAGGCGACCAGCAGCATCTTCTTCCCCTCCTCCTGGTGCGCCTCGCTGCTCGGCGGGCACCGCTCCAAGGAAGCGGCAGAACTCGTACGGAAGTTCCTTTCCGACGACGTATCTTCCCCGGAGCCGCTGTCTCATGCGCTCAGGGACAAACTTTTGCAAAATACTTATATGCTGCTCAGATGACAGATAAAATTTTTAATTTTGTATCTGTTCTGAATCAGACATTGAAATGGAGAAACATATACTGAGATATGACCGGGAGTTCAGGTGCGAGGCTGGAGGCGTTCTCCCTGGCATTGACATAGCATACCACTGCTCCCCGGGAGGGTACCATGGGCAGAAGGTCGTCCTGATCTTCCACGCCCTGACCGCGAGCAGTGATCCCGAGGCTTGGTGGCCGAACCTGGTCGGTCCCGGGAAATTTTTCGACACGGAAAAATATTTCATCTTCTGCGTCAACATGCTGGGCTCGTGCTACGGCTCGACCGGCCCATCGTCGGTCAACCCTGCCACAGGCACCCCCTGGTTCCTTGATTTTCCCAGGCTTACTGTGCGTGACGTAGTCCGCGCGATAGATATCGTCCGCTGCGAGCTGGGGATAGAGAAGATCGACCTGATGGTCGGCTCCAGCATCGGCGGATTCCAGGCAATAGAATACGCCGTAATGTTCCCGGATGTGGCGCTCAGGGCTGTGTTCATGGCGACGCTTCCGCGCGTAACACCCTGGCTTACAGCTCTCGAGGAAACCCAGAGAATGGCTCTTGAAGCCGACCCTACTTTCCGCGCCGCAAAGGACCTGGACGGAGGCAAGGAGGGGCTCAAGTGCGCCCGCTGCATCGCGTTGCTCTCCTACCGCTGCGAGGACGGCCTGAACCTCAAGCAGCAGGAACCGTCGGAGGATGCCCTTTTCCCCGGAAGAGCCTGCTCCTACATGCAGCATCAGGGAAACAAGCTCGCCGACCGCTTCGACGCCTACTCCTACTGGTACCTCAGCTATGAGGTTGACAGCGACAACGTCGGCCGCGGGAGAGGTGGCGTCGCCAAGGCTCTCGGCACGATAAGGATACCCGTGACCGTCATTTCCATAGATACGGACCTGATATTTCCTCCCTACGAGATGGAACAGATGGCCGGCATGATCCCCGGAGCCGACTACCACATGATCACGTCCCACTTCGGCCATGACGGATTCCTGCTCGAAAACGAGCAGATATCAGCCCTCCTGAGGCCTCTGCTGCCATAGGGGACTGGGAATTTTTGAATGAACTTAACAGATAGGATATGCAAGTACTGAAATTCGGAGGCACATCTGTTGCGGATTCAGATGCAATACTGAAGTGCGCGGACATTATCGCCGAAGCCGTCGGACAGGACAGGACGATTGTCGTCGTGTCGGCAATCCACGGGTTCACCGACGCCCTGATCAAGACAGGACGCAGGGCTGCAGCCCGTGACGACAGCTACAAGGCTATCCTGGACGACTTCCAGGAGCGCCACCACAAGATAATCAAGACTATACTCCCGATCGAGAAGCATGAGGAATCGCTTGAGGCATGCGATGCTGTGTTCGACAGTGTCAGGAGCCTTGCCAACGGAGTCTTCATCCTCGGCGAGCTTAGCCCGGCGTCGCTCGACGCCATCCAGGGCTGCGGCGAACTGGTTTCCAGCAGGATACTTGCCACAAAGATGGCATCTGTCGGCATCCCCACGCGCTGGGCAGACTCCAGAAACATCATAAAGACCCGTCTTTCAGGAGGAAAACAGGTCGTCGACACGGCGAAGACTTATGCCAATGTCGAGGCCCTTGTCGATGCCAACCCGGCAAAGGACCTGTTCGTGGTGCCCGGTTTCGTTGCTTCCGACGAAAAAGGCAGGACCGTGACCCTGGGCCGCGGAGGTTCCGACTATTCGGCATCCCTCTTCGCAGTCGGCTGCAATGCCCGCAAGCTCGAGACGTGGAAGGATGTCCCGGGAATGATGACGGCAGACCCCAAGGTTGTCAAGGACGCCCGTCCCATCCGCCACATCTCCTACCGCGCCGCCCTGGAACTCAGCCACTTCGGCGCGAAAGTAATCTATCCGCCGACCATACAGCCTGTTGTCGCCGGCAGGATTCCGATCTACGTCAAATGCACCTTCGACCCTTCGCTCCCAGGCACCGTAATCGAGCAGAACCCTCCCGCCGAGCGCTCCGGAATGATCGGAATCTCCAACTCGGACAACATAGCCCTGATCTCCCTCGAGGGGACGGGCATGGTGGATGTCCCGGGATTCTCCTACAGGCTTTTCCGCATCCTTAGCGAGAATGACATAAGCGTCATCCTGATTACCCAGGCTTCGAGCGTCAACACCATGTGCGTTGCCGTGTCCGAAAAAGATGCGGACAAGGCGAAAGTGGCTGTGGACGAAGGCTTTGCATACGAGATATCTCTTGGCAGGCTGAACCCGCTGAAGGTCGAGAAAGGCTATTCCATCGTCTGCCTCGTCGGCGACGACATCTATTCCCAGAAGGGCACGACAGGCCGCATGATGGCAGCCCTCGGCAGGAGAGGTATCGCCGTACGCGCCGTAGCCCAGGGATCGTCCGAAAGGAATATCTCCGTGATCGTGGCCTCCACGGATGTAGGCCGGGCCATAAAATACATCCATGCCGAGTTCTTCGAGCCGTCCCCATACAAGGACATCAACCTGTTCATAGCCGGCTATGGCTCAGTCGGAAAGGCGTTCATCGATATCCTCCGGGAGAACCGCGACAAGATTGCGGAACGCACCGGGAAACGTCTCCATGTCGCCGGCATCTCGAACAGCCGCCGCTATGTCATTGACAAGGAAGGAATTCCGCTGGACAAGATCGACGAACTGCTCAAGGTCGGCCAGCCGGCCACGGACGAAAGCTACTTCGAGGCTCTCGCTGCGACCTCCCTGCAGAACTCCGTATTCGTGGACCTTTCCGCAAGTTCCGACATATCGTACAAGTACGTGAACCTCTTCGAGAGGGGCTACAGCGTTGTCGCCAGCAACAAGATCTCGTTCGCATCGCCCTATTCCCAGTATCTGAAGCTCAGGGAAGGAGCTGTCCGCAACCATGTGACACTCCGCTACGAGACGACCGTCGGTGCCGCGCTCCCGATCCTCGAGTCGATCTCCCGAAGCCTCAATTCCGGAGACGAGATCGAAGAGATCCAGGCTGTCCTTTCCGGAACCATGAACTATATCTTCAGCTCTTACTGCGGCGGGGAAGACGGACGCACATTCGCCGATGTTGTCCGCGCTGCCAAGGATGCGGGCTATTCCGAGCCTGACCCGAGGCTGGACCTCAGCGGCCGCGATGTGCTCCGCAAACTGCTGATACTGAGCCGTGAAGCTGGTGTCCCGCTTGAGGAAAAGGACGTTCGCCAGAATCCTCTCCTCGGACCGGAGTTCTTCGGCGGCAAGGTCCCCGAGTTCTTCGACAAGCTTGCCGCGTCGGAGGCCGTTTTCGCCGAGTCCTACAAGGCTGCCAAAGCCAAGGGCCTGAAACAGAGATTCGTTGCCACGCTCAGGAAGGAAGCGGACGGATACGTCGCCTCGATGGGCGTCTCGACGGTCGGCCCCGAAAGCCCGCTCTACAACCTCTCCGGCACGGACAACTGCGCCATCATCCGTACCGCGTTCTACCCTTCGCCCCTCGTAATCCAGGGCGCCGGTGCAGGCGCAAAGCAGACCGCAAGCGGTGTGCTCAATGATATTCTGCTGTAAATCAAACAATTAACAAATAATCACCATGAAAGTAGCTGTTGTCGGCGCGACCGGCCTCGTCGGGACGAGAATGATGGAAGTTCTCGCGGAGCGCCATTTCCCCGTTACGGAATTCTATCCGGTAGCATCCGAAAGGTCCATCGGAAAGAAGGTTACATTCGCCGGGAAGGAATATACTGTGATATCAGCCGAAGACGCCATTGCCGCAAGGCCTGACGTTGCAATCTTCTCGGCCGGAAGCGGTCCTTCCAAGGTTCTCGCACCCCGTTTTGCCGAAGTCGGTTGCAGGGTAGTGGACAACTCCTCCTGCTGGAGGATGGACCCCACAAAGAAACTTGTTGTGCCTGAGGTCAATGCCGATGTGCTGACAGAGGACGACATGATCATCGCGAACCCGAACTGTTCCACGATCCAGATGATGCTTCCCCTCGATCCCATCCACAAGGCATACGGAATCAGAAGGCTTGTCATCTCCACGTATCAATCTGTAACCGGAGCCGGACAAAAAGCCGTATGGCAGTTTGAGCAGGAACGTTCCGGGGCCAAGTGGGGAACATACAAAGCCAAGTTCCCGTGGCCTATTGATTGTAACGTGCTGCCGCATATCGGAGATTTCGACGAGAACGGCTACACTACGGAAGAGATGAAGATGGTCAATGAGACCAGGAAGATCCTGAAGGATGACAGCATCGCCGTGACCGCGACGACAGCGCGCGTGCCTGTTGTCGGCGGACATTCCGAGTCCATCAACGTCGAGACTGTCCATCCCTTCGACCTGGCAGACGTGCGCACGCTCTGGAGCCGCATGCCTGGGCTGGTTGTCGAGGATGACCCTGCCCACAATGTCTACCCGATGCCGATCCATTCCTATGGCCGCGACGAGGTTTTTGTCGGAAGGCTGAGGAGGGATTTCTCCATCGAGAACGGACTAAATTTCTGGTGCGTTTCCGACAACATCAGGAAGGGCGCGGCGACGAATGCGGTCCAGATTGCGGAGGTCTTGCTTTCAAAAGGTTACCTTCCCAGAGGGTAATTTGGAAAAAAGTTGCCTGAAAATAGTTGCAGGATAGGCAGATTGGCATTAAAATATTTTGCAAGTCTGCAAAGGATTATTATTTTTGCAGAACTTACGCTTAGAAGGAAGAAATAAATTTTAATCCTAAATAAAATGAAACGTGTTACTATCCGTGATGTAGCTAGAGAGGCTGGTGTATCAGTTACTCTCGTCTCTTTTGTAATGAACGCAAAGCGCGACAAGGATGGCAACCTCATCAATTGCCCTGTCAATGCCAACACTGCAAAGAGGGTAACCGCCGTTGCACAGAGGCTTGGTTACCACAGGAACTTCGCTGCTGCCTCGCTTCGCAGCGGCCGTTCCAACACCATCGCGGTAATTCCGAACGACATCTCCAACAAGTTCTTCGCGGGCATTTCCCGTGTGATCGAGGAGGAGGCGCTCAAGTTCGGCTACAATGTGTTCTTCGCATCTTCTGAGGAGAAGGGTGACCTTCTCTCCAATCTCATAGATACGTTTGTGGCTCACAACGTCGACGGTATGATCGTGGCTCCCTGCGCAGGCAGCGAAGAGGCTATCAAGAGGACCGTCGGTGTCAGGATTCCTGTTGTCCTGCTCGACAGGGACATCGATGAGGAAATCCCCGGAGTAGGCAAGGTGCTTCTCGACGACGAACAGGCCGGCTACATGGCTGCACAGCTCATGCTCGACCGCGGCTACAAGAATATCGAGATGATATCCTACACGCTCGGCATCTCCAGCCTTTCCGAAAGGGAGAACGGCTACCGCAAGGCGATGATGGACAGCGACCTGTACGACAAGGTGAAGATCCACTACACGACCTACGGGAGCGCAGACTCCGACATCGAGAAGATTGTCCGTGAGGCCAAGGAGAACGGCGTCGACGGATTCTTCCTCCCGACCTACTCCATCTCCGCGAAAGTGCTTGCGGTCATGAAGAAGCTCGGCTACAAGACTCCTGACGACTTCGCCCTCGTCTGCTTCGACGAAAGCGATGTCTACACTCTCTACGAGAACACCGTAACCCACATCATCCAGCCGCTCAAGGAGCTCGGAGTGAAGTCTGTCGACACCCTGATCGACATGATCCAGGGCAAGAACGCAGACACCGTGAAGCTCCAGGCTTCGCTCGTCGAGGGCGAGTCCACGGCGCAGAAGAAATAGGTAGATGAAACTCATAATCAGACCCTCCTCCAAGGAGGGTTCTCTTTGGGCTGCACATTACATCGCGAAAAGGATAAGGGAGAAGGCGGCAAGGACCAGCGAGCCGTTCGTGCTCGGGCTCTGCACCGGATCTTCCCCGATTGAGACATACGCCGAACTTTCCAGGATGGTTTCCTCTGGCGAAGTCTCCTTCCGCAATGTGATATCCTTCAACATGGACGAGTATGTCGGGCTTCCCGAGAGTCACCCCGAGAGCTATCACTCCTTCATGCACCGGTATCTGTTCGACCATATCGACGAACCGGCGGAGAATATCCATATCCTGAACGGCAATGCCTCGGATCCCGTGGCGGAATGCGCTGCGTACGAGAAGGCTATCGAGGATGCCGGCGGATTCGACCTCTTCCTCGGCGGAGTAGGCGAAGACGGGCACATAGCCTTCAATGAGCCATTCTCCTCGCTCCAGTCCCATACAAGGGTCGTAACCCTGACAAGGGACACCCGCGAGGTCAATTCCCGCTTCTTTGACAACGACTACAACAAGGTCCCCCGCCAGGCAATGAGCGTCGGCGTGGCGACTGTCACCGGAAGCAAGGAGGTCGTGATCCTGGCGTTCGGGAGCAAGAAGGCCAGGGCAATCGCTGCTGCAGTGGAAGGTCCCGTGTCGCATTACTGCACGCTTTCCGCTCTGCAGGAGCATGAATTCGGGACGATCGTCTGCGACGAGCAGGCGGCAGGCGAACTGAAGGTCAACACCTACCGCTACTTCAAGGCTGAGGAAGCAGCAGAAAACGAGAAATAAGTATAAACCATATAATCTTCGAATAACAATGGCAACTGTTGAAGAATTGAAGAGAATCGCTTCACAGGTGAGAAGGGACATCATCAGGATGGTGACAAAGGCCAAGTCCGGACATCCGGGCGGATCCCTGAGCAGCACCGACATTCTCACCGCGCTTTATTTCCATGAGATGAAGCAGGATCCTGCCACCTGGAGCCGTGACGGCAAGGGACAGGACATGTTCATACTTTCTGCCGGACATATGTCTCCGGTACTCTATTCCGTACTTGCCCGTGCAGGCTATTTCCCTGTCAGTGAGCTTGCTACCTTCCGTCAGTTCGGATCCCGCCTCCAGGGTCACCCCTCCATCGCGAAGGGCCTTCCCGGAGTATTCCAGGCATCCGGCTCTCTCGGACAGGGACTTTCCGCTGCATGCGGACTTGCCATGGGAAAGAAGCTTGACGGGGACCCCAACTTCGTGTACTGCCTCTGCGGAGACGGCGAAAGCGAGGAAGGGCAGATCTGGGAAGCAGCGCAGTTCGCTCCCCACCACTCTCTCGGCAACCTCATTGCCATGACTGACTGGAACGGCCAGCAGATCGACGGAACCGTTTCCGATGTCGCAGGACAGGGCAACCTCGATGCGA
Source organism: uncultured Muribaculaceae bacterium (assembly GCA_964440865.1). Classification (GTDB taxonomy): domain Bacteria; phylum Bacteroidota; class Bacteroidia; order Bacteroidales; family UBA932; genus Cryptobacteroides. The sequence goes on from CAYTXA010000023.1 coordinate 12,815, forward strand.
AGTGGAAGGCTTTCGGATGGAACGTGATCGAGGCTGACGGCCACGACATGGAGGCTGTTGTCAAGGCGTTCGACGCTGCCAAGGCCAACAGGGAAACCGGCAAGCCGACCATGATCCTCTTCCATACCGAGATGGGACATGGCGTTGATTTCATGGCAGGTACATGCGCATGGCATGGAAAGGCTCCGAGCGAGGAGCAGTGCGAGGCGGCCATGAAGCAGCTGGACGAGACTTTGGGTGATTTTTAACCAGTGAGGAGACATCAAAATGAAAAAATACATCGACACAGGCAAAATTGACACTCGCAGTGGTTTCGGAGCCGGCCTCCTCGAGGCAGGAAAGCAGGACAGCAGGGTTGTAGCCCTGACTGCTGACCTGAAGGGCTCCCTCAAGATGGGAGACTTCGCCAAGGCATTCCCCGACAGGTATTTCGAGTGCGGCATCGCAGAGTCCAACATGGTCGGAGCAGCCGCAGGTCTCGCAATCACCGGGCACATTCCTTTCGCCGGGTCTTTCGCCGAGTTCATCACCGGACGTGTCTATGACCAGGTCCGCCAGGAGGTAGCATATGGACGTACCAATGTCAAGCTTGCTTCTTCCCACGCCGGAATCACTCTCGGCGAGGATGGCGCAACCCACCAGACCATGGAGGATATCGCGCTCATGCGTGCTCTCCCCGGAATGGTTGTCATAAACCCCTGCGACTACAACCAGACAAAGGCTGCAACCATCGCTGCCGCCAAGTATGAAGGTCCCGTCTATCTCCGTTTCGGACGTCCCGCTGTGCCCAACTTCACTCCTGCAGACCAGAAATTCGAGATCGGCAAGGCAATTGTCCTCAACGAGGGAACAGATGTTTCCATCTTCGCGACAGGCCATCTCGTATGGGAGGCGCTGAACGCAGCTGAGGCTCTCGAGTCCGAAGGCATCTATGCCGACGTCATCGACATAGCCACCATCAAGCCTCTCGACGAGGATGCGGTGGTTGCTTCCGCCCTCAAGACCAAGGCTATAGTAGTTGCCGAAGAGCACAACTGCGCCGGAGGCCTCGGCGAACTCATCGCCGGCGTCCTTGCACGCAGGGCACCTACTCCCATGGAGTTCATCAATGGCGCAGACCGGTTCGGACAGAGCGGGAAGCCTGCTGAACTTCTCAAGGCTTACGGTCTTGATGCAGAGCACATTGCAGACGCTGCCCGCAAGGTCATGACCCGCAAGTAGTCCGTTGACAGACGAAGAGATCATATCCCTCCGGGACAAGGGCCAGACCGAAGAAGCTTTCCGGGGCATCGTGGATGCCTACAGCAAGAAGCTCTACTGGCACGTCCGCCGCATAGTCGGGTCCCACGAGGACACTGACGATCTCCTGCAGGAGATTTTCGTGAAGATATGGTCTGCTTTCCCTGCTTTCAGGGGAGAGTCCCGTCTGTATACATGGATCTGGCGCATCGCTACAAATGAGTCGCTCAACTTTCTGCGCAAGCAGAAAGTTCGGGCGGCTCTTTCGTTCAAGCCCATTTCCGACGAGGAGGAACGGCGCATGGACGATGACCCATGGTTCGACGGAGATGCCGCCGAGCGGGAGTTGCGCAAGGCTCTGTCGAGGCTGCCGAACAAGCAGCGCCTGGTATTCAGTATGCGGTACTATGACGAGATGAAGTATGAGGAGATCTCGGAGATACTGGACACCTCTGTCGGCTCTCTCAAGGCTTCATACCACATTGCGTACGAAAAAATCAAGAATTGGCTGAAAGAAATTTTTTAACTTTTCGGTTCAGCGCGTGTCTAAGAATTTGTGATGAAAGCGGAAAATGGTACATATCGAGTCCCCGAAGGGTATTTCACGGAGCTGAATGCCCGCCTGTCAGCAATTCCGGAAATGTCCGGACAACCCCAGGAGCGTGGCGGACTCCGTCCTTATCTGGCGCTTGTTGCGTCATTTGCGGGGATAGCGGTCGTCGGAGGCCTCATAATGCACGGCACCATGCCGGATGCTTCGAGGGAAACATCAGGTGATGAGCAGTACATGATGTATGTTTCCGAATCCCACCCGTATTCTTTCTACGGGGCGGAAAATTCCGCTGCCAGCACAGTTTCATACGAGGATGTCGTCAACTACCTGATAGAGGGAGACTTCTCGGCTGAGAACTTAGAATATCTTGCTTACAATGAATAGGTTATTTGTGCTTCTTATGTGCGCCTTGATGGCGGTGACCTCGTGCGGGAATTCTTCTTCAAGGCAGAATGACGGGGATTTCCCAAGGGAAGAGCGTGCCGGCCGCGGAGATGGAGGACATGGTGGGAATGATCGTCACGAAGGGTCTCCGGATGACTGGAGAGAGCGTATGATGGCGGACAAGATAGGTTTC
>CAYTXA010000023.1:15193-17311 GCA_964440865.1 uncultured Muribaculaceae bacterium
GGCTTGACCCGTTCGGCGGCCGAAAAGTTCTGGCCCATCTACAACGAGGCGCAGAACAAAAAGCAGGACTCATTCCATAGTGTTTTCGAGGCTTTCAAGGCTCTGGACGAGGCGGTCGAGAACAATGCCTCGGAAGAGGAGCTCGCCTCTCTGACAGACGCATACATTGCTGCGGTCCACTCTTCGGACGGGATCGACTCGGAGTATATCTCGAAATACCGCGAAGTGCTTTCCGCCGAGAAGGTTGCGAAACTTATCCTTGGCGAGGAGAAGTACCGCCGGAACCAGATTCATCGCTGGCGCGACAAGTAGAAGGGACTGACAAGAGCCTCGTACTCAGGAGTATATATCTCAGGACCTGTCTGTATGACGAGATCCTCGAAAATCGGATTCCGCTTTGTGGGGAGGCTCCCCGCGAGGCGGAATTCTGCTATTATTCTCTTTGCCGGCTTCCGGGGAGTTGTCTTGATGCGGAGAAGGCGGGATGGGGTCATCCCGTAGGACGATGCCATGCGGAGCAGCAGTTTCTCCTGGTCGGCGGGCAGGATCATGGAAAGCTGGCTCTCAGGGTCTTTCAGGTGGGTTGAGGCGAAGTCCAGCAGGGTGACGAAGGAAAGAGGGGCACCACAGAGCGCCGTGCTGTCGCTTCCTGCCGCATGCCTGGCGGTATTCCTCCTGGAGTCCGGAGCCGGTAGGGTTGCGTCGTAGAACGGAGGGTTGGATACGATAAGGTCGTAAGTGTCAGTACATTCCCTGAGATCCATGAGCTGTGCTGTAAGGTGCTGCGCCCATGGAGATGTGGCAAAATTCTCCGCAGCTTCGTCGGCCGAAGGCTGGTCAATGTCTATTCCCTTTATCATGAATCTGTCCCGTCCGGAATCCGACAGCCTCTGAGCCAGCATCAGCGCGATGGTCCCGCCGCCTGTCCCGGCGTCCAGGACCGAGATGTCCTCGCCTTCCGGCAGTGTTGCCGCCGCCCCGAGCAGTACTCCGTCCGTGTTCACTTTCATGGCCGCCCGCTCGTTGCTCATGCTGAAGCGCTTGAAGTAGAAGATCTTCCCCATCAGCGCCTGTCCTCGGAACTTATCTGGCCGTCGACTATGTGCATGGTCCTGTCGCACATGGCTGCAAGATCCGGGTCGTGGGTCACTATCACGATTGTCTGGCCCAGGGTGTCGCGCAGCTTGAAGAATAGACTGTGGAGATCCGCCTTGGTTACGCTGTCGAGATTTCCGGATGGCTCGTCCGCAAAGAGTACTGCAGGGGAATTGACAAGGGCCCGGGCAATCGCAACTCTCTGCTGCTCACCTCCCGAAAGCTCCTGCGGCTTGTGTCCGATCCTTTCGGAAAGGCCCAGTGTGTCAAGCAGTTTCAGGGCCTTTTCCTTCGCTTCCTTCCTGCTTTCTCCAGCTATCAGGGCAGGGATCATCACGTTTTCCACGGAGGTGAATTCCGGGAGGAGATGGTGGAACTGGAAAACGAAGCCGATCCTTTGGTTGCGGAAGTGTGCGAGGTCTCCTTTCCCGAGCGACCGGATGTCGGTTCCGTCGATAAGGATCCTGCCGCTGTCTGCCTTCATGAGGGTTCCGAGAATCTGCAGAAGGGTCGATTTCCCCGCGCCTGAGGCGCCCATGATCGAGACGACCTCGCCCTTGGCGACGGAAATGTCTATGCCTTTCAGGACTTTGAGTGTCCCGAAGCTCTTTTCTATTCCGCTGGCTTCTATGATGTTCTCCATGAGACCAAAGTTAAGTAATTTTTGTATCTTTGCAATCTAAACCGCGGGGTGTGGCGCAGTTGGCTAGCGCATCTGCTTTGGGAGCAGAGGGTCGAGTGTTCGAGTCACTTCACCCCGACCATCTTGGAGGTGACCAAAAGTCCTGGACTTTGCGGTCACCTTTCTTTGTCTCCACCGGAATGGCTTGCGGCGGGCGCTCCTGGCTTCGGATGGCCTGCCTGTCCGGCTATGCTGCCCCGTCATTCCCCGCATTCCAGCCGACGCCGTTCTGGTGGCAGCCGCCGGCGGAACTCCGCTCCGCTGCCTCGCAGCTTCGCTCCGGCCCCTCCCACCGTATCCTGCGTCCCGCTCCGCGGAACTTGTCTCCGGCGGGCCCCGTC
>CAYTXA010000024.1:0-17256 GCA_964440865.1 uncultured Muribaculaceae bacterium
GCCGCGGACATGTATTCATCCTCCAGACTCCCCTTTTCCGTGTCCGCACGAAGAAGGCCACAAAGTACTGCTACTCCGTAGACGAGAAGGAGAAGACACTAAAGGCGATAAAGAAGGACAAGACGGAAATAACCAGGTTCAAGGGCCTTGGCGAGATTTCCTCCGAAGAATTCGTGGATTTCATCGGAGAAGACATGAGGCTGGATGAGGTCAAGCTGAGCGACGAGGAATCGATTTCCGAGATCATGGAATTCTATATGGGCGACAACACTCCCGAGCGCCAGAAGTTCATCAGGACCAATCTCCGCAGCGAGAAGGAGCTGGAAGACGTCAACATAGATACCGCTTCATAATTCAGTAAATTACTTAGAATCAGGGAAATATGGGTTGGGCAAAATTCTGCGGATTCCTTCTGGAAAAGGTAATGGGGTGGACCGTAATCGGCGGCCCCATACCGGAGAAGAAGGCCATTGTCCTTGGCGTTCCGCACACATCCGCATGGGATTTCGTGATATCTTACCTGTTCTACACCCAGTTCGATACAGGAACGCTCCCCCATGTGATGATAAAGAAGGAATTCTTCGTCGGCCCGGTAGGATGGTTTCTCCGCAAGTGCGGCTGCGTCCCCGTCGACAGGTCGAATGCCAGTTCCATGGTCCTGAGCCTCATCCGCGAGATGGAGAAAGACGACCAGTTCATCCTGGCCATTGCGCCGGAAGGCACACGCAAGCCCATAAAGCACTGGAAGACAGGTTATCACCTGATTGCAAAGGAGACAGGAGTCCCGGTCTACATGGGATATTTCGACTGGGGGACGAAAAGAGTCGGGTGCGGGAAGAAGATCGAGCTGACGGATGACGCGAGGGCCGACACGGCCCACATCCAGGATCTCTACCGCGAGATGGGGCTGAAGGGAAAACATCCGGAAGGGTACATAGCATAAGGGTTTGTCATGAACAGTTTCTACAAAAGGCTATCCACAAACAGGGAAAACTACATAACGACACTTGCGAAGCTGTTCGACTACTCAATGGTTGCCTACGCACGCCGTCAGCTTTCCCGGTTTGTCTACGAGAAAGGGCAGAGCTATACATATTCCGAGTTCAGGGAGAAGTGCATCGACCTGTCCCACAGGATGTCCCGTTTCGGAATCGGCGCCGGAGACAAGGTCGCTATCCTGTCGCAGAACATGCCGAACTGGACAGTCGCGATGTTCTCCACCGTCCCGTTCGGGAGGGTTTCCGTACCTATCCTCCCCGATTCTTCCGAAAGCGAAGTCTCGAATATCCTGACGCATTCCGAGGCAAAGGCCCTCTTCATCTCGAAGAGAATGCTCCCGAAGCTGTCCGAGGAATGCACGGAAAAGCTCACGCTCGTGTTCGACATCGAGACATTCGAGCTGATAAAGAAAGACGACAAAGCCTTCACGTGCGAGGGCTGGGTGAACGACCCGCAGCCGGACACTCTTGCCGCAATCATCTATACCTCAGGTACTTCCGGCAAGGCTAAAGGCGTCATGCTGAGCCACAGGAACCTGTGCCAGAACATCATCGCCGCCGCCCATGCGCAGAAGGCCGGCCCGAAGGACCGCTGGCTGTCCATCCTTCCGATGTCCCATACCTACGAGATGGCGTTCAGCCTTCTCTACCCCTTGTATGCCGGAGGATGCGTATTCTACATAAAGCGTCCGCCTACTCCTTCCGTGCTCATGGGTGCCATGAAGATTGTCCGTCCCACGATCATGTGCACGGTGCCTCTGATCATGGAGAAGATCTACAAGAGCAACATTCTTCCGACCATAAACCGCAGCCGTGTGCTGACATGGATGGAGAAGAATACTCCGCACCTCCTGTACCATTTCGTCGGGCAGCGTCTCCGCCGCACATTAGGCGGAAAGCTGAAGTTCGTCGGTATCGGCGGATCGAAGCTGGACCCCTCCGTGGAGGAATTCTATCATCGGGCACATTTCCCCTATGCCATAGGCTATGGTCTGACCGAGACTGCGCCGCTGATAACGAACGCTTGTGTGGGCAAGACGAAGGTCGGAAGCATCGGCGTGCCGGCCTACAAGGTGCAGGTCAAGCTGCAGGATGTGGATCCGGAAACCGGTGAGGGAGAGATAGTTGTGAAGGGCGACAATGTGATGCTCGGCTACTACCGCGATCCGGAGAGGACCCGCAGGGCGCTGACGGACGATGGATGGTTCCGTACCGGGGATCTGGCTACGGTCGATTCCAAGGGGCGGTACTACATCAAGGGACGCATCGGGAGCATGATAGTAGGGGCTTCGGGAGAGAATATCTATCCCGAAGAGATTGAGCAGGTTATCAACAATGTGGAAGGTGTCAGCGAGTCGCTTGTCCTCAAGAGGGGCGACAAGCTGGTTGCTCTCGTGAATTTCGACCAGAGCGTGATTGACTGGAATCAGGAGGGAGAGGACAAGTTCTTCGAGAATCTTGAGGCAAGGCGCAAGGCGATCCAGGAGTATGTGAACAGGCATGTGTCGAAGCAGAGCAAGGTCAATGATGTGGAAATCATGAAAGAGCCCTTCGAGAAGACCGCCACCCACAAGATCCGCCGCTTCCTCTACCGCGACGCCCACGGCATCAACTCATCATCCGCCAGCTCCGCATCTTCTGCCGGCTCTACTACATCCACGCCTGTTGATGGTTCTACTGCTTCAGCAACTACGGGAGCGGAAAAAGAGCCTGAACACCAGAAGGAATAAAAAAAAAGCTGGTCTGAGACAGACCAGCCTTTATGATGTGCAGTAGGGCGATCAGGCCTCTGCGTCAACCTCGAACTTGAAGGCGCCCTTCACGTTCTTGTAGCAATGAACCTCAGCCTCATAGACACCGGGCTCCTTGACATTCTCGGAAGTGATGGTGATATCCTTCTTGTCAACCTCAACTCCAAGAGCTGCAAGAGCATCTGCAAGCTGAGCGGTAGTGATGGATCCGAAGATCTTGCCATTCTCGCTTACCTTTGCGGTAACCTTCACGAGCATCTCGGAAACCTTGGCTGCAAGAGCCTCGGCATCAGCGACCTTCTGAGCCTCCTTATGAGCCCTCTGACGGATAGTCTCCTCATGCTGCTTGAGAACAGAAGGAGTTGCGGCTACTGCATATCCCTGGGGGATAAGATAGTTGAGACCGTATCCGGGCTTTACATTGACGACCTCATCGGCAACACCGAGATTCGCCACGTCTTTCTTAAGTAAGATTTTCATGATTCGTCTCTCCTCAATTATTTAAGAAGGTCAGTAACATAGGGAAGAAGTGCAAGGGAACGGGCCCTCTTGACTGCAACGGACACCTTCTTCTGGAACTTCTGGGAAGTACCGGTGATGCGGCGGGGAAGGATCTTGCCCTGCTCGTTCAGGAACTTCTTGAGGAACTCTGGATCCTTGTAGTCCACATACTTGATGCCTGCCTTCTTGAAACGGCAGTACTTCTTCTTCCTTACCTCAACCTTAGGAGGATTGAGAAAACGGATAGACCTCTGATTTTCTGTGTTCTGAGCCATGGCTTAGTTCTCCTCTGCTTCTTCGGAAGCCTCCTCGGCCTCTACGGGTTCTTCAGCCTTGGGAGCTGCAGCCTCTGCGGCCTTGGCAGCCTTTCCGGCTCTTCTCTTCTCTGCGTACTCAACGGCGTACTTGTCGAGAGATACGGTCAAGAATCTCATGATACGCTCGTCACGATGATACTGAGTCTCAAGATCAGCAACAAAAGAGGGTTCGGACTTGAACTGGATCAGGTGATAGAATCCAGAAGTCTTGTGCTGGATTGGATAGGCGAGCTGCCTAAGTCCCCAGTCTTCTTCAGCCACGATCTCACCATTTTCCTTGATGAAATTCGTGTACTTGGTAACCGCTTCCTTCATCTGCTCGGCAGACAAAACGGGAGTTGCAATGAAAACGGTTTCGTACTGTTTTAACATTTGTTTGTTGTGTTGTTGTAAATAAAAAGCAATCCTCCCCGAGGTCGTATGCCACCTCGAAAAGGACTGCAAATGTAAGGAATAATTCTCTGATTGCCAAATCTATTTCTCGGGAATCTCCTCGAGGATCCTCTTGAGGAACTCCCAGGACTCGCCCACGGACGCGATGTTCACATGCTCATGGGTCGAATGCGGATGCTCGATCGTGGGTCCGATGGAAGCCATCTCCCAGTTGGGATACTTCTTCCCGAGAAGAGCGCACTCGAGTCCTCCGTGGGTTGCATAAACCTTCATCTCGCTGCCAGTCATCTTCTTCCAGATGTCGGCGATCAGGCTGTAGACCGGAGTATCGGGCTTCGGAGTCCATCCGTTGTAGGCACCATAGGTCGTGAACTTTGCGCCTGCGCTCTCGAACACGGCCCTCATCTCGTCAGCGAGGAAGAACTTCTCGGAATCGACTGCGGAGCGCATGAGGGAATGGACAAGCAGATGCCCATCCTCGCACTTTATCATGGCGAGGTTCGTGGAGGTCTCGATGGCATCCTTCATGGTCGGGCTCATCCTCATCACGCCGTGCTGGCATGCGAGAACGGAGGCAATTGCCCTGCGGACTACCTGATCCTCGATATAGGTCTTCGGAGCGGAATCCAGCTTCTCGAAATGGTATTCCCCATGCGGGTCTGTCGGGGCATATTCTGCCTTGACATCGTCGAGAACCTTCGCTACGCACCTCTTGACCTCGTCCAGACGTGACGCGGGAACGAGAACCTTTGCCTCCCCTTCGAACGGGATGGCATTGCGGAGGCTTCCGCAGGTGATGGAGCTGACCTTGACGCCGAGCTCATTGACGATAGGATTGAGGACGCGGGCAACGATCTTGCAGGCATTTCCCCTGCCGAGAGCGATGTCCATTCCGGAATGTCCTCCCTGCAATCCCTTGAGCCACAGCCTGTAACCCAGATATCCTTCGGGAGCGGGGCATTCGTTGTACTGGAAGTCTCCGGTGCCGTCAAGTCCGCCGGCGCATCCGATGCAGAGCTCTCCCGCAGTCTCGGAATCGAGATTCAGGAGGATGTCGCCCTTGAAGAGACCGGGTCTGAGAGCCTCGGCTCCGCTCATTCCGGTTTCCTCGTCGTATGTAATCAGAGCCTCGACCGGTCCGTGCTTTACGGTCTTGTCCTGGAGCACGGACATCGCGAGAGCAACGCCGATGCCGTCATCCGCCCCGAGGGTAGTGCCCTTGGCCTTGAGCCATTCGCCGTTTTCCTCCACTTCGGTCTCGATCGGATCGGTAAGGAAATCATGCTTTGTATCAGCTGTCTTCTGGGGCACCATATCCATATGTGCCTGAAGTATCACACCCCTGCGGTTCTCGTATCCGGGAGTTGCCGCCCCCCGCATTATGACGTTTCCGATCTCGTCAGCCTCAGCCTCGACACCATTCTCCTTGGCCCATTTCAGAAGCCATGCACGGACTTTCTCTTCATGCTTGCTGGGACGCGGCTGACGAGTCAGGCCGTAGAAGTTCTCCCAGACGATTCTTGGTTCCAGATCTTTGATTGTCATAGTGTTATAGAATAATTAAATAAGTTGTCACTTCCACCTTTCATGGCTCCAGAGGTAGTTCATCGGGTTCGCCTCGATGTCCTCCTGCAGGAACTTGTAATAGGTATTTGTCATTTCCTCGGGGCTCATCTGGCTTGCGTCCCGGCAGATTTCCCTGAACCCGATCGCATAGTGCCCCTTGCGGACACGGTCTATCGAAAGGTAGACTGCCGACATGCCCATCTTGTGGGCCAGTATCATGCCCCCTGCCATCGACTGCGTCTTCTGGTGCATGAAATCCGGCACCTCATGGCGCGAGGCGCTCTTGTAGGGATACTGGTCAGTGTAGAAGCAGTAGACCTTGCGTTCGTTCCTGTGCAGCAGCGCATAGCGCAGGACCTTGGAGCTTTCGAGCAGGCCGTCGTACCTGCGTCCGAGCATGCACGTCCTGTTGTCGGCCATGAACTCGTCCCAGAACCCGCTCTTCTGCCGCTTGTAGACGACGCAGATGTTGTCCTGCGAGAATTCCTTGTTCTCCCCCTCGCGGAAAAAGTCCAGCAAGCCCCCGAACAGTTCCCAGTTCCCGAAATGGGAACCCAGCAGCATCACCGACGGGCTGTTCCTGTAGGCCTCGAAAAGCACTTCCGGAGTCTTCACCTCGCAGAGGTTCTGTTTCTGGAGTCTTCTGTGGTCTCCCCTGCAGCCTCCGAACCATAGAGCCTCGCCGAAGAGCTCCCCGAAATGCTGATAGAATTCGTCCGTCAGGGCAGCTATAGCCTTGTACGACTTGTCGGGGAAAGAGCGGGAGAGGTTCTGCACGATGACATCGCGGCGATACCGTACGACATCCCTGGCGATCCAGGCAAGGAAGCCGCCGCAAAAATAATGGAAGCCCAGGGGAAGCCTCTGCAGGGGCCTCATAACGGCTTCAAATATTTTCACTCCTTTCGATGACATGCTTACAAATATAGCTAAAAACGTCCAATATTTAGTATATTTGCCTGATAGAAAACAGAACAGGTAACATTAAATAGCTAACAAGACATGTTCAAGGGACAACCTAAAGGACTTTTCGCCCTAGCTCTCGCCAATACGGGAGAGCGATTCGGCTACTACACCATGCTTGCGATATTCATGCTGTTTATCCAGGCAAAATTCGGATGGGAGGCTTCCGCAGCAAACCAGATGTATGCGATTTTCCTCGCGGCGGTATATTTCATGCCTGTACTCGGAGGAATGCTTGCAGACAAGATCGGATACGGAAAATGCGTCGTATGGGGCATCACCGTAATGTTCTTCGGATACCTGCTCCTTGCCATCCCGACTGCAGCCAACGGCGTGGGTATCAGCATGATGATAGGTGCCCTGGTGCTGATTGCGATCGGCACGGGACTCTTCAAGGGCAATCTCCAGGTCCTCGTGGGTAATCTCTTCGACGATCCCAAGTATGCGTCCAAGCGTGATTCGGCATTCAGTCTCTTCTACATGGCCATCAACATCGGTTCCATGTTCGCTCCTGCCGCAGCTACCGCCATCACGAACCACTTCCTCGGCCGTTCAGGCCTGATCTACAAGGCGGACATCCCTGCCCTCGCCCACCGTTTCCTCGACGGGACGATCACCCCGGAGCAGACGACAAAGCTCGGCGACCTGATGGGGATGATGCCGGGAGAGCAGTTCTCGTCTATGGACCTCGGCACATTCAGCCAGTTCTACATCGACCACCTCGCATCCTCGTATGACATGGGATTTGCAGTCGCATGCTTCTCCCTCATCCTTTCCATAGGAATCTATTTCGGATGCCGCAACTGGTTCAAGCACGCCGACGTGACCAACACCCAGCAGAAAGCCTCCCACGATGCCAACTACGTGGAGCTCACCCCGAAGCAGACAAAGGAAAGGGTTGTCGCCCTGCTGTTTGTCTTCGCGGTCGTCATCTTCTTCTGGATGGCATTCAGCCAGAACGGCGCATCCCTGACATGGTTCGCGCGTGACTACACGCAGAATACCGCTTCCGGATGGGTAAGGATCGGATTCTCCATCGGCGCGCTCTTCATGCTCGCCGTATCCGTCTACACTCTCTTCGGAATTTTCCAGTCAGAGACTTCCAAGTGGAAGGGTATCTGCACGGTCGCCACGCTGGCCCTCTGGGGCGGCGCATTCGCTGTCTACAAGGGCATGGATCCCTCGTTCGAGATCTTCCCGCAGCAGTTCCAGCAGTTCAATCCGTTCTTCGTCGTAGCCCTGACCCCTGTTTCCATGGCAATATTCGGCAGCCTCGCCAGCAAGGGCAAGGAGCCGACGGCACCGACAAAGATCATGCTCGGAATGTTCGTTGCAGCAATAGGTTACCTCATCATGATCCTCGCTTCCCAGGGTCAGCCTTCCCCGGCCGCCCTCGGCGGAACAGTATCCCCGGATCCAGTAGTGCCGCAGTACTTGATCAGTACATACCTTGTCCTGACATTCGCTGAGCTGCTCCTCAGCCCGATGGGCATTTCCTTCGTGACAAAGGTCGCTCCTCCCAAGTACAAGGGTCTCATGATGGGTCTCTGGTTCGCATCCACGGCCATCGGAAACTACCTCAGCTCCGTTCCTGGAATGCTCTGGAACAAGGTTCCCCTCTGGGTCAACTGGAGCGTGCTCGCAGTCCTCTGCGCCATCTCCGGAGTCGTGATGCTCTCGATGCTCGGGAAGCTCAACAAGGCCACGGAATAGCCAATGGATCAACTTCTTGCGGCCCAGCTGAAAAGCTGGGCCGACATATATGACGACAGGCGGTACTTCGAGGAGGACCCGATAGCATTCCCGACGAAATTCGAGGAGATGCGCCGCCGCGGGGAAGCCAGCCTCAAGGATGTCGAGGTCGCGGCAGTCTTCTCCGCCCACTTTGCATGGGGCAGGAGGGCGATGATAGTGCGCGACTGCACGAGGCTTTTCGACGAGATGGACTGGAAACCATACGACTATGTCATGAGAGGAATATGGCGGGACGACCCCGTCAGCATCCACAGGACGGTCAAATGGAGCGAAGTCGCGGCAATCTGCGGCCGTCTCCGGGACATCTACTCCGGAAGGGACACCCTCGAAGGCTTCTCCGACGAGCAGATGCGCGTCCTGGTCTATGGCCAGAAACCGGACAAGAATGCCCCCGACAAGAAGATAAACATGATGAGGCGCTGGATGGTCAGACGCGACGGCAAGGTGGATCTCGGACTATGGACGGACACCGACCCTGCCACCCTGCTGATCCCGCTGGATGTCCATGTCTGGCAGACTGCCACAGACCTAGGGCTGACAAGCCGCCGCCAGAAAGACCGCCGCACAGTCATGGAAATAACAAGCCAATTTGAAGAAATTTTCCCCGGAGACCCATGCAAAGGAGATTTTTCCCTCTTCGGCTACGGAGTGACTCACCCCTCAGGAGGAAAGTAGACGCTCCGTTCCCCCGCATGTTCGTAGTGTCCGGATGCAATGGCTCCGGCAAGACGACCGCGTCCTACATGGTCCTGCCCAAGGAGCTGGGATGCAGACGGTACGTGAATTCCGACGAATTCGCAAAGAGCCTCTCCCCCTTCGCCCCGCATGCGGCATCGATCACCGCGTCCCGCTACATGCTCGAGGAGATAAATTACCTGCTTGAGAAAAGGGAGGACTTCGGAGTGGAGACTACCCTCTCGACAAAGAGCCTGCAGAAGATAATCTCCCGGGCGAAAGCTGCCGGGTACCACACGACGGTCCTCTACGTCTGGCTGAATTCTCCCGAACTGGCCATCAAGCGGGTGGAGAAAAGGGTAAGGGACGGAGGCCACTACATCGCTCCGGAGACAGTTGTAAGGCGCTACTACACAGGGCTTCAGTACTTTTTCCGGTACTACATCCCTATCGCCGACAAATGGATACTGGTGGACAACACGGAGGGGGACTACAAGAATGTGGCACAGGGTTGGAAGGGATCCATGATCGTGCACGACAACAAGAAATTTGAAGCCATCAGGAAGATGGCAATGGAGACAACAGAACAATGATAAAACTGGAATCGAAATACACTGACATCTTCGGGGTGACCCGGCCAGAGATGGAGGAAGTGATTGCCGAGGCACTCCGGAGCGGAGGTGACTGGGCAGACCTGTTTTTCGAGAATTCATGGTACCGGAACATGGTGCTCCGCGACGGGGAGGTGACTTCCGGCGGATTCCACGTGGACTATGGCGTAGGGGTCAGGACCCTGAAAGGGGAAAAGACCGGCTATGCATATTCGGAAAGCACTTCGAAGGCAGCGATGTTGTCCGCAGCAAGGGCAGCAGCCTCGATTGCAATAGGTGCTCCCGAAACAGAGCCCGTCAGGACATATCCGTTCAAGGGCAAACCAAACCCCGCCGCCGACAAATATCCCGTGGAGCATTCATGGAAGAATTCCGACCCGGCAGCCTTTGTCCCGACGCTCACAAGGCTTGAGAGCCTTATCCGCGCAAAGGACAAGAGAGTACTGAAAGTGATAGGCATTCTTTCTGTAAGCGAAAGTGACATAATGATGTACAACTCCTGCGATGAGCTCAAGTACGAGACCCGGCCCATGGCCATGATTGCCGCCTCGGTAGTATTCTCCGACGGGAAGCAGACCATCAACGGCCACGTCAGCAAGAGCTTCCGCATGGGTACGGAAATGATCACTGACAAGCTTCTGGAAGAGCTTGCCACTGAAGCGGTTGCAAATCTCGACGCCCGCTTCGAGGCTCGCCGTCCGAAAGGTGGCGAGATGCCAGTCGTGATGGGAGCCGGCGCGTCCGGAATCCTGCTCCACGAGGCCATGGGACATGCGTTCGAGGCAGACTTCAACCGCAAAGGACAGAGCATATTCGCAGACAAGATGGGGACGAAGGTTGCCATGCCGCAGATCAACATACTGGATGACGGGACAATACGCGGGAACCGAGGCTCCATCAACTACGACGACGAAGGCGTCCCGGCGCGGAAGACATACATGGTCGAGAACGGAGTGCTCACGAGCTACCTTCACGACAGGATCAGCGCACGCTTCTACGGCGTCAAGCCGACAGGAAACGGGCGCAGGGAGTCCTTCCGCTACAACCCCATCCCGAGGATGAGGTGCACCTACATGGAAGGCGGCGACGCCGACCCAGCATCCATCATTGCCTCGGTCAAGAGGGGAATCTATGTCGACGACTTCACGAATGGCCAGGTCAAGATCGGAGAAGGAGACTTCACGTTCTACGTCAACAGCGGATTCATGATCGAGGACGGGCACCTGACAATGCCCATCAAGGACATAAACATCATAGGAAACGGGCCGCAGGCCCTCCGTGACATCATGGCTGTCGGCAACGACGCAAAGATCGACGACGGGGCATGGACATGCGGAAAAGGCCAGAATGTCCCCGTCTCATGCGGCATCCCGACAGTGCTCGTCAGCAAACTTACGGTAGGAGGAGAATAGACATGGACAAGATAACAGAAGAGGAGAAACGCATCGTCAGGTCCTGCCTGGCCCTTGCACTCTCGTCCGGAGCCAAGGCAGCCAGGATCTCTCTGGACAAGACTACGATGGACATTTGTTCGCTGAGGGACGGCGAAATCGACAACGTCAAGCGTTCTGCCGATGTAGCCCTGACATTCAGCATCTTCGCTGACGGACGTTTCGGAACATACTCGACGAACAGGATGGACGAGGATTCGCTCAGGATATTCATCCCGGAAACAATTGCCATGACCCATATCCTTGCCCCGGACAAGTTCCGCCGTCTCCCGGACGCAGAGAGGCTCGTCAGGAATGCCATCACTGGGCTCGAAGAAGAGATGTATGATCCCGCGAGAGAGTCTCTTACGCCGGAGCAGAGGATAGAGCTCGCCAGGAAGGCGTCCGGGCATGGGGAGGAAAGCGATGCCTACAAGGTCGTAAGCGAAGAGACGGAGTATTCCGACACGCATTACGACACATATATGATTGATTCCCAGGGACTGGAGTGCCGCCACATCGAGACATCTTTCGACATCGGCAGCGAAGTCACTGTCCAGGCTCCCGACGGCAGCAAGCTCAGCGGATATGCATGGGACTCCAGAACACACCTGAAGGATCTCGAGCTGGAGGGCTGCGCCAGGAAGGCGACAGAGCATGCAGCAAGGCAGATCGGACCGCAGCATGTCGGATCCGGGAAATACAACGTCGTGATAGTCAACGAAGAATCTTTGAAAGTTGTCTCTCCCCTCCTGAGCGCGCTCGGTGCCTACAGCATACAGCAGCACAATTCCTTTCTCGAAGATTCTCTCGGAAAGCAGGTCTTCCCTGAAGGGTTCACCCTGACCGACACTCCCCTCGCCCCGGGCTGTCCGGGAGCAAGGCTCTTCGACAGCGAAGGAGTAGCCCTCTCAAACACTCCGATCATCGAGAAAGGAATAGTAAAGGAATATTTCGTAAACACATACATGGCCGGAAAGACCGGCTTTGCTCCCACGACGGAAGCCGCAGCGAGGCCCGTGATGTCTCCCTACCTTCGCGGAGAGGAGACCCCGTCCAGCCTTGACTGCAAAGGCATTATGGAAAAACTTGGAGACGGCATCCTTGTCACCGGATTCAACGGAGGAAACTCCAACTCTGCCACCGGGGATTTCTCCTACGGCATAGAGGGATTTGTTTTCCGCGGAGGGAAAATTGCCTTCCCGGTACGCGAAATGGTGATGACAGGAAACTTCATAAGCCTCTGGAAAGGGCTGGTCGCAGCAGGGACCGACGCAAGGCCCTGCATGACCAAGGTCATCCCGACGCTTGCTTTCAAAGGAGTTGACATAAGCGCATAGACATGAAAATCGAAAAAGACAAAGTCGTAGTTCTCACCTACGATCTCGAAGTGGACGGCAAGATAGCCGACCGTGCCACCGAAGAAAGACCGCTGGACTACATCCACGGGACTCATATGCTACTCCCCCGTTTCGAGTCGGAACTCGAAGGGAAGGAGCCAGGCGACACGTTCGCATTCACGATATCCCCCGAAGATGCCTATGGGCCCTATGAGGAAAAACATTGCTTCGACATTCCAAAGAGCAGCTTCGAGGTGGACGGGAAAGTCCGCGAGGACCTGCTCGTGCCGGGGAACTACATTCCGATGATAAACAGTTCCGGGCATGTCGTGAAAGGCCGCATCGTGGAGATCAAAGAAGAGACAGTGACCATGGACTTCAACCATCCGATGGCAGGCAAGACCCTGCACTTCAAGGGGAAGATTGTCTCCGTGAGGGACTCCACGGCAAAGGAGAGACTAGAGGGGCTGCACGGGGAGTATCTTCCGCCGGAGGAGCATCATTGCTGCCATGGGAAGGGGAAATGCCACCACGGCAAGGGAGAAGGTTGCCACCACGGCGATGGCGAAGGCTGCTGCCACGGCGATGACGAAGGCTGCTGCCACGACAAGGAGCAATGAGGACAGCGATAGTCATACTGAACTGGAACACAAAGCAGTACCTCAGGCAATTCCTGCCCGGGGTGTTGTCCTCTGCCGGAGCAGACGCCGAGGTCATAGTGGCGGACAGCGCTTCGACCGACGGCTCGCTGGAGATGATGCGGGAAGAATTCCCGGATGTCAGGCTCATAGTCCTGGACCAGAACTATGGCTATGCGGAAGGTTATGACAGGGCCCTCGAAACGCTGAAGAAGGAGAATTTCGACTTCTACGTGCTGCTCAACAGCGACATAGAGGTCCGGGACGGATGGCTTGAGCCTCTCGTCTCGTTCATGGACAGCAACCCGGACTGTGCGGCATGCGCCCCTAAACTGCACTCGTTCTACGAGAAGGACACATTCGAATATGCAGGAGCCGCAGGAGGATATCTCGACCGATATGGATACCCGTTCTGCAGGGGAAGGGTCTTGTCCATGGTCGAGAAGGACGAGGGCCAGTATGACAGCTCGGCGCCGGAAGTATTCTGGGCAACAGGGGCATGTCTCATGGTCCGCGCCTTGGAATTCCACCGCCTAGGCGGTCTGGACAGGAGGTTTTTCGCACACATGGAGGAGATCGACCTCTGCTGGAGGATGCAGCTTTCCGGCAAGCGGATCTGCATCGTTACGGACTCCCTGGTCTGGCATCTAGGCGGCGGAACCCTGCCCCAGAATTCTCCGTGGAAACTCAGGCTGAATTTCCGCAACGACCTACTGATGCTGGACAACAATCTCGCCAAGACGTTGGCCCTTAGCGCATTGCATGAAAGCAAGAGCACCCTGTCCGCTGCCGCGGCAAAGGGTTGCAGAAAGGCACGCCGGACAATTTTCACGAGGATGGTCCTTGACGGATGTTCGGCGCTGGTCTATCTTCTGACCGGCAAGGCAAGCTATTTCAAGGCTGTGCTTCAGGCCCACAAGGAGTACAGAGCTCTCCGAAAGGGGGATTCCTCCGCCGAGGTGGAAGCCTGGCTAAGGGCCGGAGGATCAGAGGCGAAGGTCAGGGGGATGTATGGCAGGTGGATAGTTCCGCGTGCAATCTTGAGGAAAAATCGTATATTCGCGACAGTACGAAACTTGGCATCATCATGAAGATCATCATAGAAGGTGCAGGCGAGGTCGGATCCCACCTTGCGAAGATGCTCTCGAGCGAGAGGAATGAAATCACTGTCATCGACAGCGATTCCAGCCGCCTGCTCACCCTTGGGACCATCGCCGATGTTGCGACCATCGAGGGCAAGCCGTCCTCGATCAAGACAATAAAGGAGGCAGGTATCGAGAAAGCCGACCTTTTCATAGCCGTCAATCCCAACACTTCCCAGGATGTCAATATCGTGAGCGCTCTGCTTGCCAAGAAATTGGGCTGCAAGAGGGTCTGCTCGAGGGTCGACAACGAAGAGTACCTTTCCTACGACAACAAGTACCTTTTCACGGACATGGGCATCGACCTGATGTTCTATCCTGAAAAGATTGCCGCAGACGAGATCATGGCCATGCTGAAGAGGACAGCATCGACGGAATCCATGGACTTTGCCCATGGAAAGCTCCAGCTGCTGGTTTTCAAGCTGGAGGACGACTCCCCCCTCCTCGACATGAAGCTCGCCGAGTTCACTGCCGCAGCTTCGACCGATGAGCTCCAGTTCCGCGTCGTCGCGATTTCGCGCGACAACAAGACCGTGATGCCGCGTTTCGACAGCCGCTTCAAGTACCATGACCTCGTGTTTATCATCACAAAACGCGAGGGCGTCGAACCACTCACGGCATTCATGGGCAAAAGCAATGTCGAGGTGAACCGCGTCATGCTGATGGGAGGCGGATCGATCGGTCGCATGCTGGCCCAGGGTATAGCCAGGTCCATGGAGTCGGTCAAAGTCATAGACCTGAACAGGGCGCGGTGCATAGCCCTCAGCGAATCTACCCCAAGCAATGTACTGGTAGTCAACGGTGATGCCCGAAATCCGGATTTCCTTCTCGAAGAGGGTATAAAGGATTATGATGCCTTCGTTGCGCTGACGGGCAATGATGAGGCGAACGTGCTTGCCTGCGTAGCGGCAAAGAAGTTCGGAGTAAGCCGTACGATTGCCGAGGTCGAGAACATAGAGTATATCCGGCTCGCGGAGGAGATGGGTGTGGACGCAGTCATCAACAAGAAACTCGTCACTGCTGGGCGCATATTCAAGATGACCCTAAGCGACAAGGTCCGTTTCGTGCGCTCAATGAGCGGGACCGAGGCAGAGGTGCTGGAGTATCTTGTGACGGACAAGAGTCCGATCATCAAGGCGCCGTTGAAGGACATAGATTTCCCCGAGAATGCTGTCATCGGTGGTGTCATCCGCGGCCAGGAATCTTTCATTGCTGTCGGCAGCACCCAAATTGAGCAGTTCGACCGCGTCGCCGTCTTCGCCCTGCCCCAGGCTGTCCCCGACGTCGACCGCCTCTTCAAATAAAAAAGTCCCGGGGCAGAAGCTCCGGGACCAAAGTGACTCCTATAGGATTCAAACCTATAACCTTCTGATCCGTAGTCAGATGCTCTATTCAGTTGAGCTAAGGAGCCAGTATTTTGCAATAATTATTCTGCAGATTCCTCGTCAGCAACAGAGGGCTTGTTTCCGACCTTCTTGTCCTGGATTCTTGCCTTCTTTCCGGAAAGGTTCCTGAGGTAGAAGATTCTCGACCTGCGGACCTTGCCGACCTTGTTGACCTCAATGCCATCAATTGCAGGAGACTGGAACGGGAAGATTCTCTCGACACCAACGCCGCTGGAAATCTTGCGAACCGTGAAAGTTCTTGTCATGGGGCCGTTACCGCTGATCTGGATAACTACGCCACGGAACTTCTGGATCCTTTCCTTGTCACCCTCCTTGATCTTGTAGGAAACGGTGATCGTGTCGCCGCCCTTGAACCTGGGGTATGAAGCAGCCTTCTCATTCATGAAAGCCTGCTCAACTACTTTCATTGCATCCATTTTCTTCTGTTGTTTTAGCGCAACGTTACGAACTTAATCAACGATACCGTAAGAGGTTGCTTCATTTTTGGGATTGCAAATGTAGGAATATTTTCCGACTAAACAAACTTTCGCGAAGAATTTTTCAGAATTCTTTGCTCATTTTGTCGAAAAGAGCCTTGTCGTCCCTGCTGGGATCCGGCACGAAGGACGTGCTGTAGCGCAACTCCTCCAGTTTTGACCTTTCGTCACGCGACAGCTTGCGCGGAATCCATACGATGAACTTCACGTACAGGTCGCCTTTGCCAGTCCCATATCCGCTGACGGAAGGAAGTCCCTTGCCGCGCAGCCGCACGACAGATCCGCTCTGGGTGCCCGCATCGACCTTGATCTTGTACGGGCCGTCCAGACATGGAATCGTGACCTCCGTCCCAAGCATGGCATCGGTGACGGAAAGGATCTGTGTATAGAACAGGTTGTTCCCGTCTCTCTTGAAGGAGGCATGCGGGATTTCCTCGATCAGCACGAGCAGGTCTCCATTGACGCCGTTGTTCTTGGCGGCATGGCCCTGGCCACGGACGGTCAGCTGCATGCCATCTTCCACTCCGGCAGGAATGTGGACGCTGACAGTCACCCTCTTGCGTACAAGTCCGGTGCCTCCGCACGTGCCGCAGGGATTCTTCACGATCTTGCCCTCTCCCCCGCAGCGCGAACATGTAGTATAGGTGACGGTCTGGCCGAAGAAGCTGCTGGTCACACGCTGTTCCTGGCCTGTTCCGTGGCAGACCGGGCACGTCTCGACATCGGAAGGATTCTTTGTCCCTACGCCGCCGCAGTCCGGACAGGGCTCGTTCCTCTCGATCGTCACGTTCCTGTCCACTCCTGTTGCGATTTCTTCAAGAGTCAGGCGAACCCTGGTACGGATATCACGCCCGCGGTAGACTTTGCGTCCCTGCTGACGCTGGGACGATGAGCCGAAGCCGCCGAAACCGCTTCCGAACCCGAAGCCGCCGAAACCGCCTCCGAAGAGATCGTTCAGTATGTCATTGAGGTTGCCGAAGCCCTGGCTGAAGTCGAATCCGGGCTGATCGCCCAGTCCGGCCTGGCCGAATTTGTCGTACTTTGCCCTCTTGTCGGGGTCACTGAGAACGGAATATGCCTCCGAGGCCTCCTTGAAATTCTCCTCGGCGGTCTTCTTTTCGGCATCGGTACCGTTGACCCAGCGGTCCGGATGCCACTTCAGCGCAGCCTTGCGGTAGGCTGACTTGATGTCATCCTGGGAGGCGTCCTTCGAGACGCCCAGGACCTCATAATAATCACGTTTCTCTGCCATAGTTGCCCAGAATTTATTTTCCCACGACTACCTTGGCATAGC
>CAYTXA010000025.1:0-5714 GCA_964440865.1 uncultured Muribaculaceae bacterium
TCTCCCTACCGCTACATGCTTGGTCAAATCTTCATGCTACTTTGAGCGCAGCAGGCGGAAATGCCACAGAATGATACCGGCAGAGACTGAAATATTGAGGGAATGCTTGCTGCCCCACTGTGGTATTTCAAGGACGGAATCCGAAGCATCGACCACATCCTGACGCACCCCGTCCACCTCATTGCCAAAGACAAGTGCATACTTCTTCCCGATTTCGGGACGGAATGTGTCGAGCTTCACGGAATGGACCGTCTGCTCCACGCTGACGACCTCGTAACCCTCTACCCGTAATTCTCTGACCACATCCATGGTATCTTCCACATGACGCCACGGCACGCTATATTCAGCGCCGAGAGCAGACTTATGGATCTCCGGAGAGGGTGGCACTGCGCAAATACCGCACAGAAAGACCTCGTCCACCTTCATCGCATCGGCGCTGCGGAAAACGGAACCCACATTGAACGCGCTCCTGATGTTGTCAAGCACTACAACAACACCCGATTCAGGGAGATTTCTATAGTCCTCGGCGGAAATCCGGCCAAGTTCTATGTTGAGAAGTTTTCTGTCCGACATGCAATAACGATTCTTTCTTTTGCAAAGGTAACCAATTATAAATTAAAAGTCTTATATTTGTAAAACGCATTAACCAATACGGAATCTTTAATCACAAAATCATGAAAAGAGATACTGAGGTATTCGCTCTGATTGAGAAAGAGCGCCAGAGACAGACCGAAGGTCTGGAGCTTATCGCTTCCGAGAACTACGTCACCGACGAGGTCATGGAGGCAATGGGATCCATCTGTACCAACAAATACGCTGAAGGTTACCCCGGAAAGCGCTACTATGGCGGTTGCCAGGTCGTAGACCAGATCGAGACGCTTGCCATCGAGCGTGTGAAGAAGCTCTATGACGCTGAATATGCCAACGTCCAGCCTCACTCCGGTGCACAGGCGAACATGGCAGTCATCATGGCCTGCCTCAAGCCTGGCGACACCTTCATGGGCCTCGACCTTTCCGAAGGCGGACATCTTACCCACGGTTCGCCCGTCAACGCTTCCGGAATTCTCTATCATGCAGTCCCCTACCATCTCGACCCCGAGACCGGGCGCATTGATTACGACGCCATGGAAAAGACAGCCCTCGAGTGCCGTCCGAAGCTTATCATCGGCGGTGCATCTGCCTACTCCCGCGAGTGGGACTATGAGAGGATGCGCAAGATTGCCGACGAAGTCGGAGCACTCCTCTGGATCGACATGGCCCACACTGCCGGCATGATCGCGGCAGGTCTTCTGAAGAACCCTGTAAAATATGCCCACATCGTGACGACCACAACCCACAAGACCCTGCGCGGTCCGCGTGGCGGAGTCATCCTCCTGGGAAAGGATTTCGACAATCCCTGGGGCGAGAGGACAAAGAAGGGAGAGCTCAAGAAGATGAGCGCTATCCTGAACTCCAGCGTATTCCCCGGCGTACAGGGCGGCCCGCTCGAGCACGTGATTGCCGCCAAGGCCGTTGCATTCGGCGAGGCTCTCCAGCCCGAATTCAAGGAGTATCAGAAACAGGTCATGGCGAACGCCCAGGCAATGTGCAAGGAATTCATCGCAAAGGGTCACCACGTAGTGTCCGGCGGCACCGACAACCATCTGATGCTGATCGATCTCCGCGGAAAATATCCCGCAGTGAGCGGACGAGTTGCCGAGAAGGAGCTCGAGAAGGCAGAGATCACCGTCAACAAGAACATGGTCCCGAACGACAGCAGGACAGCCTTCAAGACTTCCGGTCTACGTATAGGTACTCCCGCCGTCACTTCCCGCGGTTTCGTGGAGGCAGACATGGTCAAGATCGTGGACCTTATCGACAAGGTCCTGTCATCAGCAACTGCCCACGTCGAGGCAATCGAGGCGAAGGAGCCTACAGCTGAA
The DNA here is from genome assembly GCA_964440865.1 of uncultured Muribaculaceae bacterium. Classification (GTDB taxonomy): domain Bacteria; phylum Bacteroidota; class Bacteroidia; order Bacteroidales; family UBA932; genus Cryptobacteroides. Next base: position 1,923 of record CAYTXA010000025.1, read on the forward strand.
CAGCTCCGTGAGCTCGAAGAGCACAAGGCGGTTCTCGAGGCAGTCAAGGAAGAGGTCAAGAAGATGACGGCTGGCCATCCCCTCAACCGCTACTAGTACTCGACTTTGGCAAGATACAGCCCACAGGCAGGAACTGACTGCCCGGCGGCATGACGGTCATGGCTTTCCATGACTTCTCCCATCCAGGAGGCGGGTTTCTTCCCGCCTCCTATTTCTATCATGGTGCCCACGATCGCGCGGACCATGTTCCTGAGGAACCTGTCGGCGGTGATCGTGAACACGAGATAGTCCTCTTTCCCGCAGGGGTAGCCGAGTAGAGAGACATGGGAAGGAATCCACGTGGACCATTCCGCCCCCGTCACGGTGCAAATGTCGGTCTTGTTGTTGCCTCCGACCTTCTCGAAGCACCGGAAGTCATGGGTCCCGAGCAGATATTTCCCCGCCTCGTTCATGGCGGCGATATCCATCGGGTACCAGCAGCGCCACGACCTGCCGTCCAGGAAAGGATCTTTCGTCCTGTGGACAAGGTACTTGTAGGTGCGGCTCCTGGCAGAGAATCTTGCATGGAATTCCCCGTCCTCCGGGAGGATATCATGGACCACTATTCCGGAAGGCAAAATGGCATTCAATTTGTAGCACATTTGCCCCAGGTCCAGAAGCGGAACCTGGCTGTCGAAATGCGCCACGTAGTTGACCGCGCTGACGCCTGAGTCAGTCCTTCCGGCTCCGGTTACGGCAACATTCCCTCCGAGGAGTGTCCCGAGAGCTTGCTCGAGACTTCCCTGGACGGTTTTTGTTTTGGGCTGGCTCTGCCAACCGGAAAAGCCATCGCCGAGGTATGTCAGAAGGATTCCGTAACGCATCTGGATCAATGATTTTTGCAAAAGTAACAATTTTATGGAGAGCATAAATCTTAAGGAACTCAACGACAGGATCCAGCAGGAAAGCTCATTCGTGGATCTGCTGTCCATGGAGATGGGAAAGGTGATCGTCGGCCAGAAGCACCTGGTAGAAAACCTGATAATCGGTCTGCTGGCAGACGGGCACATTCTTCTCGAAGGTGTCCCTGGCCTTGCCAAGACGTTGGCAATCAACACTCTCGCCCAGGCAGTCAACGCAAAGTTCAGCAGGATCCAGTTCACGCCTGACCTGCTCCCTGCCGACCTGACGGGTACCCTGATCTACTCCCAGAAAGAAGGAAAATTCCTGGTCCACAAGGGCCCGATCTTCGCCAATTTCGTACTGGCGGATGAAATCAACCGCAGCCCGGCGAAGGTGCAGTCCGCACTCCTCGAGGCGATGCAGGAGAGGCAGGTGACAATCGGGGACGAGACCTATCCCCTGCCCAAGCCCTTCCTCGTGATGGCGACCCAGAACCCCATAGAGCAGGAAGGAACCTATCCCCTTCCGGAGGCGCAGGTCGACAGGTTCATGCTCAAGGTCGTCGTTTCTTACCCGTCCAAGGATGAGGAGAAGCAGATCATGAGGATGAACAATGCAGGAGAATTCCCGAAAGTCAATCCGGTGGTCACTCCCGAAGACATCGTACGCGCCCGCAGCGTGGTACGCGAAGTCTACATGGACGAGAAGATCGAGAAATATATCGTGGACATAGTCTACGCGACCCGTACACCCGAGGAATATGGGATGAAGGATCTCAAGGGGCTCATTTCGTACGGATGTTCTCCGCGTGCCAGCATCGCCCTTTCGATGGTCAGCAAGGCGTACGCCTTCACCAAGAGGCGCGGGTACGTGATTCCCGAGGATGTACGTGCCGTATGCAACGAAGTGCTCCGTCACCGTATCGGTCTCACGTATGAGGCTGAAGCCGAGAATGTTGCGCCCGAGGAGATCATCTCCAGGGTTCTCAACGCTGTAGTTGTTCCGTAGTCTATGGCCGAGTCTGAGGTAACAGACATACTGAAGAAGGTCCGCAAGATCGAGATCAAGACGAAGACCCTCTCCCACCAGATTTTCGCAGGAGAGTACCATTCGGCGTTCAAGGGCCGCGGAATGGCGTTCAGCGAGGTTCGCCAGTACCAGTGGGGAGATGACGTGCGCAGTATGGACTGGAACGTCACCGCAAGGATGGGCGACCCCTATGTCAAGGTCTTCGAGGAGGAAAGGGAGCTGACAGTCGTGCTGCTAGTGGACGTCAGCAGGTCAGGGCTTTTCGGCACGAGGGTGCGTACGAAGCGGGACCTGATCGCCGAAGTCGCGGCAGTGCTGTCCTTCTCTGCCATCATAAACAACGACAAGGTCGGGGCGCTGTTCTTTTCCGACAGGATCGAGGAGTTCATCCCTCCCCGCAAGGGACGCGGACATCTTCTCCACATCATCCGCAAGATCCTGTCCTTCAAGCCTGAAGGCAACGGGACCGATCTCGGAGGAGCGCTGGAGTACCTGACAAATGCCATAAAGAAGAAATGCACGGCATTCCTGCTTTCCGACATGCTGGACGTGGACGGCGCCGGCAATCCCCGCTACGAGGATGCGCTGAAGGTAGCGGTCAACCGTCACGACCTCTCCGTCATAAGGGTCACCGACCCTCTTGAGGAGGACCTTCCTCCGGTAGGACTCGTCCATATCAAGGACTCCGAGTCGGGGCGCGGAAGCTGGATCAACACCGACAGCAGGAAGATGCGACAGGCGTATTCGGAGTGGTTCCGGACGGCTTCGGACAAGGCATCCAGGCTTTTCGCAAGATATGGGGTCGACAATGTAACTATCTCGACGACGGACGATTATGTCCGCAGCCTTATCGGATTTTTCGAGAGACGATGAGAAAATTCTGGTTCATAACCATACTCATGGCGACGGTCCTCTCCGCCGCCACTTCCGGCATAATCCCGTCCGGGGAAGCCTTCATCAGGAACCAGCAGGAAAGGGATTCCGTGCTGATCGGCGACCGGCTGAGCTACGGTGTCCTGCTCAAGGACATAGCCGACGGTTCCGGACTGGCTCTTCCCGACTTCCAGCAGGGGTTCGTGCAGGGGATAGAAGTGCTGGGCCCATGGCAGCTGGACACGGTCAAGACAACACGCGGGAAGAAGGGGCACAGCCTCATGGACATCGAGGCCGTGACGGAAATAACTTCCTTCGACGAGGGGACCTACGATCTCCCCGCAGTAAGGGTTGTGCGCCAGAGCGCAACCGGGAAGCTGGACACTCTTCTTTTCAGCGGCAAAATCCTGTCTGTCAAGACAATGCCCGTGGATACCGCGACATTCACCCCTCACGACATCCGTGGCCAGATGCGTTATCCGCTGACATTCAGGGAGATTCTTCCATGGATCCTTGGCGTCGCAATCCTGGCCGCTCTCGCGTTCATTGCCGTCCGCGTGGTCAAGTCGCGCCGCGAGAAGCTCGGGCTCGAGCCTGTTCCCGACGAGCCTGCCCACATCACCGCGTTGCGCCGTCTCGACGCTCTCCGCGGCAACAAGTACTGGGCTCCAGAGAAGCAGAAATTCTTCTATTCTTCCGTCACGGACACTCTCCGCTCTTACATGGAAGCCCGATGGGGTTTCGGAGCGATGGAAATGACAACAGACGAGATATTCGATGCCCTGAAAGACAAGGGTTTGCCGAAGGATCTGTATGACGAGACCGAGCAGCTTTTCGAGACCTCCGATTTCGTCAAGTATGCAAAGCATACCGTCTCCGACGAGGAGAACGCCAAGGCTGTTCCGCTCGCAGTGCGCTTCGTGACAAGCACTTACGAGAAAGAAGTAGAAAAGGAGGCGGGTGATGTTCTTTGAGTATCCATGGGTGCTCTGGCTGCTGGCCATCCCC
>CAYTXA010000025.1:5724-16827 GCA_964440865.1 uncultured Muribaculaceae bacterium
GTCTACGTTTTCAGGGAGATCCATGAACGGAATCCGCACCTGCGCGTCCCGACGGACATCCCCTGGAAAGCCGGCGGAAAATCTCCACTAGCCGCGGCAAGGCATCTGCCGTTCGCATTCCGGATAGCGGCTGTCTCGCTCATTGTCATCGCAATAGCCCGTCCCCGCTCTTCTTCTGAGATGGAGAAGGTGGACACGGAAGGCATAGACATCGTGTTCGCGATGGACGTGTCGACGAGTATGCTCGCAAGGGACTTCGAGCCTGACCGTCTCAGCGCCTCGAAGGACATTGCGATCGAGTTCATCTCCCAGAGGCCGTCCGACCGCATGGGAATCGTGGTCTTCGCCGGAGAGAGCTACACCCAGTGTCCTCTGACGACCGACCGTGCCACCCTGATCAACCTGATGAAGGATATCGAGACGGGGCTCATCGACGACGGCACCGCTATCGGAAACGGACTTGCGACCGCAGTCGCGAGGATGAAGGACTCGGACGCCAAGAGCAGGGTCGTCATCCTGATAACCGACGGTGTCAACAACGCCGGCCAGATCACCCCGCAGAATGCCGCAGACATTGCAAAGACCTATGGAGTGAGGGTCTACACCATCGGAGTCGGTGCCAACGGCACAGCCCCCTACCCTGTCATCACCCCGTGGGGCGTCCAGATGCAGCAGGTCGAGGTCGAAATCGATGAGGACCTGCTCAGGCAGATCGCACAGACAACCGGTGGCCGCTACTTCCGCGCCACGGACAACACGAAACTTGCCGAGATCTATTCCGAGATCAACAAGATGGAAAAGGCACGCACGACCGTGGACAGCTTCCCTGTCTACAAGGAGCTGTTCCCCCCGTTTGCGCTTGCCGCCTTCGTCTTCCTGCTTCTCGAACTTCTTCTCAGTCTTTTCCTCAGGAGGTTGGTATGATCTATTTCGTTCAGGCAAAATATCTCTGGTTCCTTCTGCTGGTACCGCTTATTCCTCTGGCATATGGCTTCTGGCGCTGGAGAAGGCATCGCAGGATCCAGATGCTCGGGGAAGAGCCGCTCGTCCGGGAGCTTATGCCGCACTGGTCCGGCGCAAAAGGCTGGGTCAGGACATTACTGTTCGGCGCGGCGCTGTTCTTCTTCATACTCGGTCTATCCCGGCCCGTGATCGGCGCCAAGCTCGAGGAGCGCAAGACAAAGGGCGCGGAGGTCATGATAGCGCTCGACGTGTCGAACTCCATGCTGGCAAGGGATTATTCCCCCAACAGGCTCGAGAGGGCCAAGCTGGCGATTTCCAGGCTCGTGGACAGGCTCAAGGACGACCGCATCGGCCTCGTGATCTTCGCGGGCAAGTCCTTCGTCCAGCTGCCGATCACCACAGACTATGTGTCCGCCAAGATGTTCATGTCCAACATCTCGACCCAGTCGATTCCGGTCCAGGGAACGGCTATCGGAGACGCAATCAACACCTGCATCCGTTCTTTCAGCGCCCAGAGCCAGAAGAGCCGTGCGATCATAGTGATCACGGATGGCGAGAACCATGAGGACGATCCCGTCAGCGCAGCCAAGGACGCCGCCGACATGGGGATCAGGGTGTTCACGATCGGGGTCGGAAGCGCTGAGGGACAGCCGATTCCGATGGCTGAAGGAGGTCTGCTGAAGGATTCGGACGGGAACGTTGTCGTCACGAAACTCGACGAGAAGACGCTCCGCGACATTGCGAATGCCGGGAACGGGGCCTATGTCCATGCCGGGAACGAGGAATTCGGGCTGAATCCGATCATCGACAATATCCGCAACATGGAGGACGAGGAGTTCTCCTCGCAGGTATTCGAAACATTCGACGAACAATACATGTACTTTTTCGCGATCGCGCTTGCGCTGCTGGTCATAGAACTCATGGTCGGCAACCGTCGCAGCGACCACAGGCTATTCGGGAACTGAAATGAAAAGATATATTGCCATACTGATTCTCATCCTGCTGACGGCCCTGGCGGCATCTGCCCAGACCGGCCGCCGGGAAGTGCGCCAGGGGAACAGGAAGTTCAAGAGGGGCGAGTGGCCGGAGGCCGACGTATTCTACCGCAAGGCTCTGGTCAAGGATTCCTCCTCTGTGACAGCAAACTACAACCTGGCTAACAATCTCTACAGGCAGGAGAATTACTCCGAGGCGGCAAAACGTCTCGACAAGCTTTCGGGGGCGGCGGACAGCCTTGCCTCAGGGAAAGACATCTGCTTCAACCGCGGGGACGTGGCAATAGCCCAGAAAGACTGGCAGAAGGCCGTGGATTCTTTCCGCCTGGCGATGCTGAAGGATCCTTCCGACCTGGAGGCCAAGGAGAACTATGCCTACGCCAGGAAGATGCTGGAGGACCAGCAGCAGAATGGCGGGGGCGGGAACAATCAGCAGAACCAGGACCAGGACAATCAGAACCAGGACCAGGACAATCAGAACCAGGACCAGGATCAGAACAAGGATCAGAACAACCAAGACCAGAACAGTCAGGACCAGAACAATCAGGGCCAGAACAACCAGAGCAGCCAAAACCAGAATCAGGACCAGAACAGCCAGGGCAATCAGCCGAAGATCTCCCAGCAGCAGGCCCAGCAGATGCTCCAGGCCCTGCAGGCACAGGATGAACAGACCCAGGACAAGGTCCGCAAGGAAAAGGCCCAGGCCCTGAAAACCCAGCAGAAAGAGAAGAATTGGTAGCGATGAAAAAGATACTGATTTCCATATTGGCGATATTGTCGGCGGCAGCTGCCGCCCTGGCCCAGACTTCCGTGAAAGTAGACGCGCCGGGAGTCGTGGGGCTTGACGAACAATTCAACCTCACGTTCGTTGTGGACGGAGACAAGAAGCCGTCGGACTTCGACTGGTCTCCGGGGTCGGATTTCCGGCTCGTGTGGGGCCCGCAGCAGGGCTCGTCCCACAGCGTGAGCATCGTGAACGGAAAGAGGACCAGCACCTCGCAGTATACTTTCACGTATATCCTACAGCCCACCGCAGCCGGGACATTCACTATCCCTGCCGCCAGCGCGACGGTAGGAGGGAAAAAGATATCCTCCGGGACAACGACGATAAAGGTCGTATCCAACGGCGCACAGGCTGGCTCCGGCTCCAACTCCAGCAGCACATCCGGCAGCTCGGGGTCCGTCGCGGCGACAGGCGACATTGCCTCCGGAGACCTGTTCATGAGACTCAATCTCAGCAGCAGCAAAGCCGTTGTCGGACAGCCTCTTACGGCAACTCTTAAGCTCTACCAGAGGGTCGACATCGCCGGCTTCGAGGACGCCCGTTTCCCCTCTTTCAACGGGTTCTGGAGCAAGGAGACTTCCGCCCCGACGAACATCCAGTTCCAGAGGGAATCCTACAATGACAAGATCTACAACACTGCCGTCATCCGCAGCTATGTAATCATACCCCAGCAGGCAGGAGACCTCAGGATCGATCCTGCCGAACTCGTATGCCTTGTCAGCATCCGTTCCGGCTCGCGCACGGGGAGCATATTCGACGACTTCTTCGACGATGGGTATTCCACTGTCCGGAAGAGAATTACGACTCCCGCGACGACTGTCCATGTTTCTGCTCTTCCCTCCGGCGCACCGGCATCGTTCGGCGGCGGGGTCGGAAAATTCAGCATTTCCGCATCGCTCAGCAAGGACACCATGAAGACAAATGACGCCGCCTCGCTGACCGTCACCGTTTCCGGACGCGGGAACGTGTCGCTGCTCGAAGCCCCGTCGGTGAAGCTGCACCCCGACATGGAGACCTACGACGTCAAGACAACGGACAACTCCGATGCCTCCACCGGCGGTACGACCGGCAGCAAGACGTTCGAGTACCCGTTCATTCCCAGGAGCAACGGCGACTTCACTATCCCGGAGATAGAATATTCCTACTATGACACCGAAGCTGGAAAATATGTCACGCTTAAGACGCAATCCATTGACTATCACGTGGATAAGGGCGAAGGTGGGGCAGGATCGGTTCCTTCCGCCGGCGTGCCGCAGGTAGACCGCAAGGGTGTCCGCAATCTGGGCGAAGACATCCGTTTCATCGAGACCGACACTCCCTCCTTCACTTCCGCCCCCTCCTTCCTCGTAGGGAAAGCCATCTACTGGATCCTGATACTTCTGATGGGGCTTGGAGCCGCAGCAGTATGGTTCCTTGAGCGCAGAAATGCCGCAATCAAGGCAGACGTTGCCGGAACCCGCAACCGCAAGGCCTCCAGAATGGCCCTCGGGAAGCTGCGCAAGGCAAAGGAATATCTCGACAAGAATCTCTATTCCGCATTCTACGAGGAGCTCCACACGGCCCTGCTCGGGTTCGTTTCCGACAAGCTCAACATGGGCATGGAGGAGCTCAACCACGACACCATCGCGGAGAGGCTCTCCGGGAGCGGAGTAGACAAAACACTGATAGACAAATATATGGAACTGCTGGATGCATGCGAGTTCGCCCGCTATTCTCCTTCCGGAGATTCTTCCGCGATGGCCGACCACTACGACAAGACCGCCAGCATCATCTCGAGCATGGACCAGAGCATGAAAACAAGGAAATCTTCCGGCGCAGGCAAGGCCGCCGCAATGGCGCTCATCCTGCTTCTGACCTTCCCCTCCCCGAGCCATGCTTCCGACAACCCCTGGGCAGATTCGCTCTGGACAGCAGGTACGGAAGCCTACAATGCCGGCCGCTGGCAGGATGCGGCTTCTTCATGGAACTCCATCGTTTCCGCCGGCATGGAAAACGCAGAGCTTTACTACAACACCGGCAACGCCTTCTTCAAGGCCGGGGACTATCCCCACGCGATCCTCAACTATGAGAAAGCCCTGAAGCTAGACCCGTCCTTCTCCGATGCAAGGTACAATCTCGAATTCGCGAATGGGCAGATACAGGACAAGATAGATGCTGTCCCCGAGTTCATACTCGTAACATGGTACAAGAAAGCGTCTTATCTGTTCGCTTCGAACACGTGGGCAGTTCTCTCGCTGATTTTCTTCGCAGGGACCATGGCACTGTTGCTGCTGCTCCTTCTCGGCTCCGGAGCCCGTTCGCGCCGGATCGGCTTCTTCGGAGGCATCGCCGCCCTGCTCATTGCTGTCCTCTGCTTCGCTTTCTCCCGCACCCAGTATTCCGACTGGCAGAATGCCGGCTCGGCAATCGTCACCGTGCCCGTTTCGTCGGTTGTCAGCTCGCCCTCGAGGGAATCCGCGAAGGACCTCTTCGTCCTCCACGGCGGCACGAAGGTCACCATACTCGACAATGTCGGGGAGTGGGCGGAAATCCGCCTCGCAGACGGGCGTGAGGGCTGGATGCCGTCAAGCGACTTTGACGTGATCTAGCATCGGGAATAACGAAATTTTTCGTACTTTTGTGACTTATCAGAAAAACTATAGTTACAGATATGCTACTCTTACAGGCAGACTCAATCGCAAACGCTCTCGGCCAGGTTGCTGCGCCAGCTGAGCCGGTGCAGCAGGAAATGTCCTATTCCCTTATCGAAATGGCCGTCAAGGGAGGCTGGCTCATGCTCGTCCTCCTCGCCCTCTCGATCATCGCAATCTACCTCTTCGGCAAGAAATGGTGGATGATCCATCAGGCCAGCAAGGTGGACAAGAACTTCATGAATGACATCAAGGACTACATCCATGAAGGCAAGATCAAGTCTGCCCTCACCCTGTGCGACATGGTCGACACTCCGGTGTCGAGGATCGTCAAGAAAGGAATCACCCGTCTTGACCGCCCCCTCAGCGACATCCAGACCACGATCGAGAATGTCGGCAATGCCGAAGTTGCACGTCTCGAGAAGGGACTTCCCCTCCTTGCCACCATCGCCGGAGGCGCGCCCATGATCGGATTCCTCGGAACCGTAGTCGGAATGGTCCAGGCCTTCTTCAACATGGCCAATGCGGGAAGCAACGTGGACATCTCCCTCCTCTCCGGCGGAATCTACACCGCGATGATCACGACCGTCGGCGGCCTCATCGTCGGAATCCTTGCATATTTCGGATACAACTACCTGGTATCCAACGTCAATGACGTCGTTGCCAAGATGGAGAATGCCACAATCGATTTCATGGACGTGCTCCACGACAATGAGGAAAAGACCGAAAACAAGGAGTAGCCCATGGCACTTAGAAGAACAACAAAGGTCTCGGCAGAGCCAAGCATGTCGTCCATGTCGGACCTCATCTTCCTGCTCCTGATCTTCTTCCTGATCACCTCGACGCTCGTGAACCCGAACGCCCTGAAGCTCCTGCTCCCGAAGAGCACGAACCAGGTCAGCGAGAGCCCGACTGTCAGCGTGTCGATCAAGGACTGGCACGACGGCAGCACCTACACCTACCACATCAACGGCAGCGAGACTCCGGTGCCTGAAGAGGCCGTGGAGGGCGAGATAGTGACGCTTCTGCAGAGCGAGGAGGACCCGACGTTCTCCATCTACGCTGACGAGAGCGTCCCTGTCGGGAAGATCGTGGGAATGATGAACATCGCAAAGAGGAACCACTACAAGGTCATCCTTGCGACATCTCCTGAATAGAAAAGCCTGATGGACTGGAAGAAAAGCAAGAACGCGGCGAACTTGAGCGGTATCGTCCTGACCGCAGCAGTGCACGTAGTACTGCTGGGGGCTTGTGGTTTCACCGGTCTGAAGTACCTCTATCCCCCGCCCCAGGAGCAGACGTTCCTGATAGACTTCTCCCAGGAGGCAGAGCCGCTGAAAGTCATAGAGACCACCAACGGACGTGCTCCGGAGGCCGAGGAAGTCGACATCACGAAGCCTGTCGAGCTCGTCAGGCAGTCCAAGGCTCAGGAGAAGGGAAAAAATCAGAACGTGGCCCAGGAGGCAAGTCCGGGAGACAAAGGAGACGTGGCAAAGTATGAACCTCCGGCAGAGAAGCCCATAGACAAGAGAGCTCTCTTCCGTTCCGCAGCAAACAAAGACAACAAAGATACGCTTGCAGCCCAGACAGCCCGCCGCGTAAGCGATGCCCTGGCAGCAGGCCATGCCAGCGGCAATTCTACGGCAGGACGCGAGACCGGCTCTCCAAACGCCCACCTCAAGGGACGTCACCCCAGCAACGGCTCGCTGCCCAAGCCTGCATACAATTCCCAGGAGGAAGGGACAGTGGTCGTACGCATCTGGGTGGACCAGTACGGGAAAGTCACAAGGGCCGTCGCGGGAGCAGAAGGCACCACGACCACCGACTCGAAACTCTGGAGCGCGGCAAGAGCTGCCGCCATGAAGAGCAACTTCAACATGGACGGCGATGCTCCGGCGCTGCAGGAGGGAACAATAACCTACAAGTTCACATTGAAATAATGGCGTGAGCCATAACTGATTATTAATTATTTACAGCCCGAAAGGGCAAAAGAAATGGAAGACAACAAGAATGGCGGATATTCCGCCGAAGGCAGGAGGCTAAGGCCGAGACGGCCTAGGATTTCCGGCGACAGGAACAACAGTGGCAACGGCGAAGGCCGCAGCTACAATCGTGAAGGACAGGGCGATCGCGGAAGCTACAGCAGTGACCGCGGAGGTTACAGCAGCGATCGCGGAGGCTACGGGGAGCGCAGGAACAGCTACGGCGGAAGCCGCGGAGGATATGGCGGAAACCGTGGAGGCAATTACCGTTCCGGTGGCTACAACTCCGGAAGGGGCTATGACAGAAACAATTACTCTCAGGACGGCAACTCTTCCGAGGAGGGCGCACCCCGCCAGGAAGGAGGATACCGCAGGAACAGCTATGGCGGAAGCCGCGGCAGCTATGACGGCAATCGCAGAGGCTACAGCGGAGAACGCAGGAGCAACTACGGCGGAGGACGCGGAGGATACCGCGGCAATGACCGCAGGGGCGGATTCGGAGACGACCACAGAGGCGGATTCGGCGGAAACCGCGGAAAATATGGAAACAACCGCGGCGGCTATGGCCAGTCCAAGCGCGGCCCGAAGCCCAGCAAATACAGCTTCTCCCCTGACAGCGGCATAAATGATATGATCGCAAGCCGTCCGCAGGTCGACCAGATGGACTTCAAGGGGAACAATGCCGAGAACGCAGTTCCTCAGTTCCAGGAAGAGGTACGCCTCAACAAATACATCGCCAACAGCGGAGTCTGCTCCCGCCGTGAGGCAGACCAGATGATCCAGGCAGGAGTCGTCACTGTCAACGGGGAAGTAGTCACCGAGCTCGGCACCAAGGTCAATGTGCTCAAGGACGAAGTCAAGTTCAACGGCGAGCTTCTCAAGGGCGAGAAGAAGGTCTACATCGTGATGAACAAGCCGAAGGGCTATGTGACCACTTCCAGCGACCCCCATGCCGACAAGACCGTCATGGACCTGCTGAAGAAGTGCGAATACCGTGTATTCCCTGTCGGAAGGCTTGACAAGAACACCACCGGCGTGCTCATGTTCACCAACGACGGAGAGATGGCCGAGAGGCTGACCCATCCTTCCTACGACAAGAAGAAGATCTACCAGGTCATCCTCGACCACGATGTAACCGAAGAGGACAAGGAAAAGATACTTTCCGGCATAGTGCTGAACGACGGCGAGGTGAATGCGGATGACCTGCAGTACATCGAGCCCGAGGACCACCGCAAGATGGGCATAGAGATCCATTCCGGAAAGAACCGCATCGTGCGCCGCATCTTCGAATCCCTCGGATACGAAGTGAAGGCTCTCGACAGAGTGTATTTCGCAGGCCTGACAAAGAAGGGACTGAAGAAGGGCGAATGGAGGTTCCTCACTCCCGGTGAGGCAAACATCCTTCGCGCCGGATCCTACATGTAATGGCAGAAGAAACACCAATGCAGCACAGGGCTGGGTTTGTCAACATCATCGGGAACCCGAATGTCGGCAAATCCACGCTCATGAATGCTCTTGTGGGAGAGAACCTGAGCATCGTGACCGCCAAGGCCCAGACGACACGCAAGCGTGTCATGGGTATCCTCAACGGCCCGGACTGGCAGATTGTCTATTCGGACACGCCGGGCATCCTCAAGCCCAACTACAGGATGCAGGAAAACATGCTGGGATATGTCGACACCGCCATCGGCGACGCCGACATCATCCTGTATGTTACCGATACCGTAGAGAAGCCGGACAAGAACGCCGCCTACATAGAGAAGCTCCAGAAGGTTGAATGCCCCATCATCCTGGTGCTGAACAAGATAGACCTCAGCGACCAGAAACGGGTCACCGAACTCATGGAGTGGTGGAAGGATAAGCTTCCGAAGGCGGAGATCTACCCTGTCTCCGCAAAGGAGAAGTTCAACCTGGACAGCATTTCCGCTTCAGTGATGGAGAAGCTTCCGGTGGCGCCTGCCTGGTTCGACAAGGATGCGTTCACGGACAAGAACCTTCGCTTCTTCGCCTCGGAGATCATCCGCGAGAAGATCCTGGAGAACTACGAAAAGGAAATCCCGTACTGCTGCGAAGTCGAGGTGGAAGAGTTCCACGAGGGCGAGGAGCGCTACGACATCAGCGCCGTGATCTACGTCATGCGCGATTCCCAGAAAGGAATCCTCATCGGCAAGGGCGGCGCCGCACTCAAGAAGCTCGGCACGCAGGCAAGGCTCGAGATGGAGGACTTCTTCCAGAAGAAGGTCTTCCTCAAGCTTTTCGTCAAGGTGGACCCAGACTGGAGAGAAAGCCGCAAGGAACTGCGCAGGTTCGGATACGAAGAATAACAAGATAGCAGAAACCCCAGATTTATGAGCAAGGACGAGGAATACGAAGACAAGGACCAGGAGATGGACGACGAGGAAAACGAGCAGCCGGTGGACGAAAGCAAGGCCTCCGGCAAGTATGACAAGCTCCTCGGCGAAGACAGCCGGCATTTCAAGCTGTCGGGAATGTTCAAGGACTGGTTCCTGGACTATTCCTCGTATGTCATCCTCCAGAGGGCAGTACCCCATATCGTCGACGGACTGAAGCCGGTCCAGCGAAGGGTGCTGCATGCCATGTTCAACATGGACGACGGCAGCTACACAAAGGTCGCGAACATCGTAGGCCAGGCGATGCAGTACCACCCGCACGGAGACGCCTCGATCCTCGGAGCTCTGGTGCAGCTCGGGCAGAAGGGCTATCTAATTGACTGTCAGGGAAACTGGGGAAACATTCTGACCGGGGATTCCAACGCAGCTCCCCGATACATCGAGGCCCGTCTCTCGAAATTTGCCAAGGAAGTTGTCTTCGACCCGAAGATAACTTCATGGATGACTTCCTACGATGGCAGGAACCAGGAGCCTACCGAGCTTCCGGTCCGTTTCCCGCTGCTTCTTGCGCAGGGAACGGAAGGAATAGCGGTCGGAATGGCCTCGAAGATCCTTCCTCACAACTTCAATGAGCTGATCGATGCATCGATAGCCATCCTCCGCGGAGAGCCGTACGAGCTCTACCCGGACTTCCCTACCGGGGGTCTGGCAGACTGCTCAAAATACATGGACGGGCACCGCGGCGGAAGCGTGAAGGTGCGTGCGCGCATAGAGAAGGTCGACAAGAACACTCTCGCAATCACCGAGATACCCTACGGCAAGACGACCCAGATCATCAGTGATTCCATCCTCAAGGCCCGTGACAAGGGAAAGATCAAGATCCGCAAGGTGGAGGACATGACGACCGACAAGGCCAATATCATCATCCACCTTCCGAACGACGTTTCTCCCGACAAGACGATAGACGCGCTCTACGCGTTCACGGACTGCGAAGTGAACATCGCGCCAAATGCTTGCGTGATCAAGGACAACAAGCCTCAGTTCCTGTCTGTCAGGGATATTCTCGAGTATGACACCGAGCACACGAAGTCGCTCCTGGGGCGTCAGCTGGAGATCCGGCTCGGCGAGCTGGAGGATGAGTGGCACTATGATTCCCTCGAGAGGATCTTCTTCGAGGAAAAGGTCTACAAGATCCTTGAGCAGGACCAGAAGAGCTGGGAGATCCAGCTCCAGGATGTGTTCGAGAAGATGAAGACCTACCAGGGCATGCTCCGCCGCGAGATCGTGATGGACGACATCAACCGTCTGGTGGAGAAGCCTGTGCGCAAGATCTCGAAGTTCGACGAGAAGGCAATGGACGAGAAGATCCGCGCGATCGAGGAGGAGATGGCGGTTGTC
>CAYTXA010000026.1:0-16341 GCA_964440865.1 uncultured Muribaculaceae bacterium
GACCGCTACCACCACGGCAAAAACGACTACGCAGGGAATCATATTCCCTACTCCCCCTAGCAGACTCTCTCCATCCATGCCGGCTATACCATCGGCTTCCAGTCATCGTACCTCCGCAGCATAACCATCGGGGCAAGCTGCAACGGGACAGGCCCGATCTGGTGGGACGATGCCAACGAATTCAGGCAGGATTTCTATTCCCTTCTCGGAGCAGACCTGACGCTCGGGTTCAGGGACTTCGAGCTCTTCGCCAATGCCGACAACATTCTCGGGAAGGACTACACTGTGTTCTGGTTCAAGTCCGTGGGGAACGATTTCCTGCAGAAGGGAAAAACCGCCAGAGCACGCATAGGAATAAGGATAAATCTTTAAATATCAGCAATATGAAAAAAATTCTCACCCTTGCCGCAATGTTCGCGGCTCTCGCTTTTTCCGTCTCATGCAGCGACAATGACGACCCGAAGGAAGAAAACTTCGTCGACACTGCCTACGTGGGAACAGTCAATGTCAGCATGAGCGCATCCAACACATACACCTGCGAGAATGTCACCGTTCTGGTCACGGACTTCGACGGGGAGCAGGATGACGATGCGGATATAGTCATGCAGAAGGTAAAGTTTGCCGAGAAGATGCCCGCCATGGACATCTACATCAAGGACGTTCCCGCCACCTACTCCAACGGTACGCTCATCCTCAAAGGCACGAACATCGTCCCGCAGCTTGCAAACGGCACTCCCTATGAGCAGTTCACCGCCACCAACCTTTCCGGGAAGATCAGCGACTTCGGCTCTTCGAAAGCCAGCTTCCACCTCAGCCTCAACTTCGGCCCGTATCCGACTTCCTTCGTAGGGGCCGCGGAGAAATAGTACAATTCCCTGTAATACAGATGGTGACCTAAAGTCCGGGACTTCAGGTCACCTTTTTTGTACCCGGCTGAAAGCCACGTCCCGCGCGCTCTTTTTACTCAAGGGTCGGAGGAAGTAGCGTTTAAAACCTTTTCACGTGAATTACTCTGACCATAGGGTCGGGCGAAGTCGCACATAAAACCTTTTCGCGTGCATCCGCCTAACCCTAGGGTCGGACGAGGGGACGTTTTCGGCCCTTTTTGCTCCCTGCCCTGACCACACAGTGCAGAAAGGTTCGAGCTGGAGGTACCCGCGCCATCAATCCGCGGCCAGTTCGCCATCCCAGACTCTTTCCGCACGCATCTTTTCCCCGAAATCCCTTCGATTGTGGCTATCCGGTTGGCACTCCTACCGAATGTCCAGGCTTAAACCGCAATTACGTGGCTATCTGGTCGAAAACCCAACCGGATAGTCATATTTAAATCGTTATTTTGTAACCATCCGGTTGTAAATATTACCAGATAGCTAAATTTAAACCGTTATTCCAAAACTATCCGGTACTACTCCGCACCGGATTGCCACGCGGCGGAGGACTGGAGAGGAGGCGAAAGGGAAAGAGGGAAAGAGTAGGGAGAGAGAGGGAAAAAAGGCAAAAAGTAAAGAAAAGAGAAAAAATAAGAGTAAGTAGAAAAAGAATGGGAAAAAAGAAAAGAAAAGAAAAGAGAAGAGAAAAGAAGGAAAGTCGATGAAGAAAGGGGGGAAAAAGGAAGGGAAGAGAGGAGGTGGAGAAGGCGGAAGGCGAAGAAGGAGTCTAGTGGCTGAGGGCGGCAGGGAGTGGCGGGGCAGTTCCCAGGCAGCTTTTTCGGCCGGGGGTTTTCCGGAAGCGGAAGTTTTTGTAACTTTGGAAACGGATTAAACGTTTGCGAGAAACAATGAAACAGAACCCGAAAACAGAGTGCACCTCCATCATCGTCGGCCGCAACCAGATGGCAGACGGATCGCTGGTCTTCGCAAGGAGCGAAGACGGAGAACAGAGCGAAGCAAAAAATCTTGAGATATGCGAGGACACGGAAAGCGGCCCCGAAGAATTCGCCGCAAAGGACTCCCCGTTCCGCTGCCCGCTTCCGGCAAAGAGACTTGGCTACTCGGCACTTGCCCCGTACACATTCCCAGGACACTGGGGAGAAGCCGGCTACAATAGCCTCGGAGTGGGAATGAGCGCGACAGAGAGCATCTTCGCCTCCGAAAAGGCACTGGAAGCAGACCCATACGTCGAAACAGGACTTGGCGAAAATGCAGTCTTCAACGTAGTCCTCCCCTACATCCGCTCCGCCCGCGAAGGCGTCGAAAGACTCGGCTCCATGATCGAGGAATACGGAAGCGCCGAAGGATTCGGGATCGGATTCATCGACCAGAAGGAAATCTGGTACCTCGAAAATGCCGGAGGACACCGCTGGCTCGCATGCAAGATGCCATCCGACAAGTACTTCGTGACGGGAAACCAGAGCCGCTTCCGCACATATGACCCCGAAGACAAGGAAAACTTCATGGCATCTTCCGACCTCATGGACTTTGCCAGGGAGCATGGTCTCTGGGATCCGGCCAAGGGAGAATTCGACTTCCACGAAGCCTACAGCAGGGACATCGAAGAGGACCACACATACAACTATCCGCGCGTCTGGGGACTCCAGAAGATGTTCACGCCTTCCGTAGTGCAGGACGTTGCCAGGAACACATTCCCAGTCTATCAGACTGCGGACAAGAAGCTTACCATCAGCGACCTCAGAAAAGCATTTCGCTACCACTACGACGACACGGAGCACGACCCGTACCTCCACTCCAACGGTAAGGAACCATGGCGTCCGATATCCATATTCCGGACGAACGAGACCCACATCCTCAGCGTGCGCCCCTGGCTCCCGAAGGAAATCGGATGCCTCGACTACATGGCGGAAGGAATGGCGGACCTCGGAGTGTTCCTGCCTCTGTATCAAGGAGTTCACTCCTATCCCCTGCCCTACCTGAAGGGAAATGGAGCCTCAAGCAATAATTCCGCCTACTGGAAATTCCGCCACGTGATGATCCTCGCGATGATGGACTACAACACTCTCGCCCCAATCGTGAAGCACCGCTACGCAGCACTGGAGGCCGAGAATGACCAGAGGCAGAAGGAGATGGAGGAAAACTATCTCGCACTCTGCAAGAAACGCCCGATCGCCGCTTCCGAGCTGCTGCAGGAATTCTCGGACAAGGTCCTCTGCCGCGCGCTCGACGTGGCGGACGAGCTGACCGAAGAACTCTTCTCCAGGCTGGCAGCCAAAATCCAGAAAGAATACCTGTTCCACGGAGCCTGATGACAGTTCCAGACAAGATCCCGGAAAGGATCAGCAATCCGTTTGCGATCCACAGCCTCAACACTGTGGGGTACAAGGTCTCGCCCCCGATTCCTCCGAGGGCATTCCGTGCATGGTCCTTCTTCTACCTGGTATCGGGGGAAGTGCTCGAGGAGTCGGAAGGAGAGCCGCACCTGGTCAAGGGACATGAATTCCTGCTACTTTCTCCAGGCATTCCCTTCTCCATAAAGTACTACCGCGACAGCATCGGCTACATGGGCGGCTTCGAGGAGGGCATACTGACCGGGACGGGGTACAAGATCCTGCAAAAGACCGGGACCCAGCACATCAAGATCGGACCGGAAGACATGGTCCTCGTGGACGAATCCTTCAGCATGCTGCTGCGCCGAGCCTCGGACCCTGTCCTTGCAGGAAGTGGGCTGGACCTGCTGCTGAGGCTGCTGGAGAGGGAAATCCATACGGAACAACAGGACAATTCTCTTTCCGGAGAATTCCTCCGCAGAGTCTTCAGCCTCGGGAAGCCATCGTGGAACGTCTCGGAATATGCTGAGGCACTGGGCGTTACGCCCGACCATCTGACCCGGTCCGTAAGGGAGTACACCGGCCGCCCGGCATCTGACTGGATCGCCACCGCAAGGGTATCAAAAGCAAAGGACCTCCTTCGCCGGAAGGAGATCCCTATTATCGACATAGCATCGGCGGTCGGGATACCCGACCAGTCCTACTTTTCCAGGTTCTTCAAAAAAATCACCGGGCAGACGCCCTCCGATTTCCGGAAATCACTCGGCTGAGGCTTCGTCTTCAGCCTGCTCGCCGGTCTTGTCCGCCCACTCGAATGAATAGGCAATCGACTCGACCTGACGGAGATACTGCCTCTTGTCATACTTCGGAGCATAGACCCAGGCAAAGAGCGTGATGATGTCCTTGTTGTCCTTGCTGTAGAAGGAATGGGCGACGAAAGGCCCGCCCATGAAGTCATTGTGCACTTCCCAGAATCAACGGGTCTGGGCGAACTGGCGGCCTCGGTAGCGCAGGAATTCCACGCTGGGCTTTATGTACGTGCTTATGACCATCCATGTGTTGTCGAACTGTCCGGGGACTTCCTCCTGGAGGATCCTGTCGATGTTGGCAACGATGTTCTCCTCGGAGAAATTCTCCTTGTCCGCAGCGGGATACTTCATCACGAAGATACCCTGCATTGAGTACTGCTTGTTGTAGGCAATCCACATGAAGTCGTCCGTCTGCTTGAGAAGCTGGTAGCCTTCAGGGAAATGGGGCGAACCGCCGACCTTGGCAGTCACCTCGGGAGCGATTTCATGGTTCTCGTAGAGGATGGAGTTGGCGATGATGCGGTCCCTCTCCGCCTGCTCGAAGGTTGCCGCAATCCTGGCGCCCTTGTCCTGGAGGATGGAAAGGGCCTCCTCGGGAGTGGAAGCGGTGATCTGGACATATTTCTGAGGCTGCGCCCATACGTTGTCACGGGTTATCATCCCCGTGGATGTCGTGTCGGAGGCGAAGCGGAACATCAGGATGTTGCGGTGGACCGAGAACAGGTCAGTGAAGCCTGTCGGGGACACGTTGACAAGGGAGAAGAGAGGCTCCTTGCTTGCAAGCCATGGGCAGTCGCTGGCAAGAAGATCCCTGGTAGCCGCTCCCAGGTCGCCGTCCCAGTTATCCTTGTCCATGACGACCACGATTTCGCCGGCCTTTCCGCTAACGTTGGGAAGAAGCAGCTTGTTGCCGGAATGCTTGCAGCCCGTCAGTCCGAGAGCCGAGAGCACGACCATTGCTGCCAATACTAATCTCTTCATATTCAATTTCATTTATTATCGTATAAGGCGTCCGATGTCATTGCCGAACGCCAGGAACATCAGCATCATCACAAGGAAAAGCCCCACGATCTGCGCTCCCTCGAGGAAAGCGACAGACGGCTTTCGCCTCGTGGCCATCTCATACAGGGTGAATGCCACATGGCCTCCGTCAAGCCCGGGAATCGGGATGAGATTCATGATTCCGAGCATGACAGACAGCACTGCAAGCATGTAGAGGAACGTGTTCCAGTCCCACATGGCCGGGAACGCCTCCCCTATCGCCACGAAACTGCCCACCGACTTGTAGGCCCCGGTAGAAGGCGTAGCGACCATCTTGAGGTCCTGGAGATATCCCTTCATCATTGACCCAGTCATCTTGATTCCCGCGGGAATCGCGCTGATCGGAGAATAACGGCGGACTTCCATGGGCATAGATAAGTGCCTTGCCCGTCGAATCCACGGCTATCGTCGTCGCGAGGGTGTCCCCGCCACGGACAATCTTCGCAGGGACGGATGTCGAAGCCCTCGAACCGAGGACAAGACGGCTGTCCTGGACATAGTCGATGTGCTGCCCGTCGACTTCCACGATGCGGTCACCCCGGAGGATTCCGGCCCCATAGTTGGGCGAGGACGGCGGGATAGTGTCAACTACGAAAGGTACGGCAACCTGGAACATGCCCGGGGTATTCAGGATTTCCGGTATGCGCGCCTGGTCGATGTATATTTCCACGGTGTCGGCCCCGCGCAGGACCGTCGCCTTGTGTACCGAACGCCTCGCTATGTCCGCCTGGAGCATGCCGAAATTCTCCGGCACATAGTCATCCAGCGAAAGGATCCTGTCTCCGGTACGGAAGCCCATGTCGTAGGCAAGTTCCCCTTCGGTCGTGTAGATGGCGTTCTCGTCGTTGCTGAGGTAGGACTGGCCCCATATCCCGAGGATCAGCACAAACATCAGGATAGCGAAGATGAAGTTGAAGAGGACGCCTCCGAGCATGACCAGAAGTCTCTGCCATGCGGGCTTCGAGCGGAATTCCCACGGACGGGGCTCATGCTCCGTGAAGGACGAGTCCATAGACTCGTCGATCATACCGTTGATCTTGCAGTAGCCGCCCAGGGGCAGCCAGCCGATCCCGTATTCCGTCTCGCTTTTCTTCAGGCTGGGGAACAGCCTGGAGAACCATCCCTCCTTGGTACTCAGCAGCTTGTGTCCGCCGATATCGAAGAAAAGGAAGAACTTGTCCACCCTGATCCCGAAAATCCGGGCAAATGTATAGTGGCCGAGCTCATGGAACGCGATGAGCACGGACAACGCCAGGATGACCTGGAATATTCTGATCAGTACAGCCGACATCTACAGTTTTCCTATCAGCTCGGACGCCTTCGCATAACTCTCCTCATTTGTGGCGATTATGTCGTCGAGCGACGGGTTTTCAACAAAATCCGCACCAGCGGCAACCTTTGCCACTATGTCATGGATATCGTAGAAGCCAATCCTGTCGTCGAGATATGCCGCAACTGCAGCCTCGTTCGCCGCGTTCATCGCGCATGGGATATTGCCTCCGCGCCTTATAGAATCGAACGCGACCCCAAGGCACGGGAACTTTCCGAAGTCCGGCTTTTCGAAGTCCAGGTGTCCCAGCTCGAAGAAATCCAGCTTCTTGCTGTCCAGTGGCAGCCTTTCGGGGAAGGAAAGGGCGAACTGGATCGGTTCCCTCATGTCATGCCAGCCGAGCTGGGCTATGACGGAACCGTCCACGAATTCCACCATGGAATGGATGATGGACTGGGGCTGGACAACGATGTTGATGTCGTCCGGAGCCGTGTCGAAGAGCCAGCGCGCCTCAATCATCTCGAAACCCTTGTTCATCATGGTCGCAGAGTCGATCGTGATCTTCGCGCCCATGTTCCACTGGGGATGCTTCAGGGCAGCTGTCTTCTTTGCAACGGCAATCTCTTCCCTGGGCCAGGTGCGGAAAGGTCCGCCGGAGGCCGTCAGGTGGATCTTGCGGATCCTGTTGCCCTGCGCTCCGAGCAGGCACTGGAATATTGCAGAGTGCTCAGAATCCACAGGAAGGATCGGAACCCCTTTCTCGCGTGCCAGCTTCATGACAATGCTTCCTCCCGCAACGAGAGTTTCCTTGTTGGCAAGGGCAATGGGCTTGCCCGCATTGATCGCCGCGATGGTCGGTCTCAGCCCGCAGAACCCAACAAGCGCCGTCAGGACCATGTCGATGTTTTCGCCCGCGACGAGCTCGCAGATGGAATCCATCCCGGCGAACACCTTAATGCCCTTAGGCTGGAGAGCGTCGGCGACCTCCCTGTAGCAGCTCTCGTCGGCGATGACCACCGAATTGACGTCATACTTTATCGCCTGCTCTATAAGCAGTTTCGTGCTCCTCCTTGCCGTCAGGAGCTCCACTTCGAACTTGTCCGGGTGCTGGCTCACGACGTCAAGCGCCTGACGTCCGATCGAGCCGGTCGCCCCCAATATTGCGAGTCTTCTCATCATTGTCAGAAATTTATGAACTGTTGCGGGTCCACGCTCTGGCCCTTGGACCAGATCTCGATGCGCAGGTAGTCTCCTTTCGCCACGGTCCCGTCCCCGCCGCCGAGCTGCGCCACCGGAGTGCCGGCAGTGACCTTGTCCCCGGGCTCCTTCAGGGTTTTCTCCAGATATGTGTAGACAGAGATGATGTCGTCGTCATGCTGGATCATGAGCGTGTAGCCGTAGCTGTCGCTCCTGGTGGCGGAAACGACCGTCCCGTCAAGCACAGCCATGACCATGGACCCTGCCGGAGCCGAAACCACGGCGTACGGGTGGATCACGGGCTCGAACTGCTCCGATACTACGCCCTTTACCGGAGTGCAGCAGTGCTTTCCCTCGATGGAGAGGTCCCTTCGCTGTCCCACCGAGAACTGTTCCCCGCTCCTGACCGCATCGCGGACCAGAGAGTCTGCCTTCAGCATCGCCGCCTTCTCGGCGATTTCCGACGTGTCGGCGGCAAAGCGGCGCACGATGCTGTCTATTCTCACGGGATCCTCTCCCTCGAAGACTCTGCGGAGGTTGCCCGCGTAGTACTCCCACCGCGTGATGACGTGCTCCAGGGAATCCACCGCAAGGGTGTTGCGGACTATTTCCCTCTGCTCAGCCGCGGTCGGATAGCCGGGGATGGCGGTCTTCAGGGGAGTAAGCGACACGATCGCGAAAGCCCCGGCGAGAAGAAGCACGGCGGCGGATATGACCGTTACCAGCAGGCTCCACCGCGTAAAGCGCAGGAGACCGATCTGGCGGTGGGTCACATCGTCAGCAAGAGTGAGACGGAATTTGTCCGTTCTCGGAGCCTTCTTCTTTGTATCCATTTATTTTTTTATTGCTAAATTTGCCTGATGAACAGGATTATCGGCATAGATTATGGAAGGAAAAGAACCGGGCTCGCCGTGAGCGATCCGCTCGGGATCTTCGCCTCTCCGCTCGACACCATACACCCTGCAAAGATAATAGATTATCTTCGAAATTATGTCGCGGGGGGAGAAACGATAATCCGTTTCGTGGTCGGGCTCCCGAAGAACATGGACAACACCCCTTCAGCCACTGCGCCGGAGGTGGAAGCCTTCGTGAAACGCCTGGGGAAGGCTTTTCCCGGCATTCCGGTTTCCATGGAAGACGAGAGGTTCACCTCCGTGCTGGCGCACAGGGCCATGGTCGACGGCGGGATGAAGGCCTCGCAGAGGCGCATCAAGGAAAACGTAGACAAGATAAGCGCTGCCATCATCCTCCAGAGCTGGATGGACAGCAACAAGCAACAAATATGATAAAGCCAATATACCTATATGGATCGGCCGTACTGAGGGAAATAGCCCAGGAGGTCGACCTTTCTGACAAAGAGGGCATCCAGGCCCTGGTCACGGACCTTCTGGACACGCTCAAGGCATCTGACGGAGTAGGACTTGCCGCCCCTCAGATCGGTGTGAGCAAGAGGATCGTCGTCGTGGACGGGACAGACCTCGTGGATGCATATCCCGAGCTCAAGGACTTCCGCCGGGTGCTGATCAATGCAGTGATAACAGAAGAGAGCGAGGCCACGTCGACTTTCAACGAGGGCTGCCTAAGCGTCCCCGGGATCTACTGCGACGTGGAACGTCCGTCGGAAATCACCGTCGAATACTACAACGAGAAGCTCGAGAAGGTGACAGAGCACCTCAAGGGATTCGGATGCAGGATGGTGCAGCACGAGCTGTCGCACCTGGACGGGGACCTTTTCACGGACCACGTCTCGAACATCCGCAAGAAAATCATCGAAAAGAAGCTCAAGAAGATCTCCCATGGGGAAATCAAGGCAAGATATTCCACAAAACTCGTCAAGTAACATGGCCTCAGCATTCCACGCATACGATATCAGAGGTGTCTATGGAGTAGATTTCGACAAGGACACCGCATACAAGGTAGGATATTTCATCCCCGAACTTCTCGATACGAAAAGAGTCCTCGTAGGAAGGGACTGCAGGGTCTCCTCGGACGAGATCCACGAGTACCTCCTCCGCGGCCTCACGGACGCCGGCGCAGACGTGTTCGACATCGGCCTCAGCACGACCCCGATGGTCTATTTCGGGACGGCGAACTACGGGTTCAAGGCTTCCGTGATGATCACGGCTTCCCATAATCCTAAGGAATACAACGGAATGAAGGTCTCCAGGGAGAACGCCCTTCCTGTCGGGCTGGCGAACGGCCTCGGCACGATCAAGCAGTGGATAGACGAGGGGAAGCCCATGCCCAAGGTGGGGAAACCCGGAGAGGTCCACGACATGGACATCAAGGAAGACTACCTGAAGTTCCTCCGCCGCTTCAAGGGCGACTATTCCTCTCTCAAGATATCTTTCGACCTGTCGAACGGAATGTCCACTCTCCTGGCGAAGGAAATATTCGGCGAAGAGCCGGACTATATATTCGACACCATGGACGGCACGTTCCCTAACCATGAGCCCAACCCTCTGGTACACAAGAACGTAGTCCCGCTAGAGAACGAGGTCAAGGCTGCCGGCTCCGATGCCGGCGTGATCTATGACGGAGACGCAGACAGGGTGATGTTCGTGGACGAGACCGGGCATTTCGTAGCCCCGGACCTCATAATCGCTCTTCTGGGGAACTATTTCATAGACGAGAGAGGCCTCAAGGGCATTGTCCTGCAGGATATCCGCTCCTCGAAAGCCATTTCCGAATACCTCACTCCGAAGGGCATGTCCGTCCACACATGGAAAGTGGGCAGGGCGAACGCGGCGCTCAAGCTGCGCGAGCTCGACGGCATATGGGGAGGCGAACTTGCCGGCCACTATTACTTCCGCGACTTTTTCTACTCCGACTCCGGGCTTCTGGCTTCTATGCTGGTACTCAGGGTCATAGCCAATGCTAAGAAGAAGGGCAGGACGTTCAGCCAGCTGATGGCGGAGATCGCCCGCTACGAGAATTCCGGCGAGATCAACTTCCGAGTAGAAGACAAGGCAGGGGCCATGGAGGCCCTCAGGGAGCACTTCACGGCGAAGGAGACGCCGACCACGGTGATGGATTTCGACGGCTACCGCAGAGAATTCCCCGTCTGGTGGTTCAACATCAGCCCGTCCAACTCGGAGCCATATCTCAGGTTCATCTTCGAGGCTACGACACGGAAGCTCCTGGACGAAAAGATTTCAGAGACGGAGGAAATCCTCAAGACCAGATTCGGAGCGACAAGATAGACTATGAGCCTGAGAAAATTAGCCTCGGCGATGGCGTTGTGCGTCCTCGCATGTTTCGAGGCCATGGGACAGAAGTCCCCGATAAACTACACGCCGGACAGCGTCACCATAAAGGTCGTGAGACCTGGCCTGCAGCCGGTTCCGTCCATGTCCCAGGATGCCCGGCAGACGCTGGACACCATCGAGACCTCCACTCCGGGGGTATCCATCGTGCTCTTCGACAACAATACCTGGGAGTATTACAGGGATCCTGCCGTGATAATGTCCAAGAGGATATTCACGGAGCACTGGTCCGAGGAGTATCCCGATCCCTACAAGATGAATCTGGACAGTCTTCCGGACAGGATCAGCATCTGGGTGGTGGACACGGCCGACCATTACCGCTGCCCCTACCAGACAAAGGTCTACTCTCCGTTCGGCTACCGTCACCGACGTCGGCACCAGGGCGTCGACCTGCCGCTCAAGACCGGCACGCCGGTCTATGCCGCCTTCTCCGGAAAGGTCAGGATGTCAAAGTATTACTCAGGATATGGCAACCTCGTCGTGATCAGGCATGAGAACGGGCTCGAGACGTTCTACGGTCACCTGTCGAAGCGCGAGGTATCTGTCGGAGACTGGGTGGAAGCCGGGGACGAGATCGGTCTGGGCGGCTCCACAGGCCGTTCCACCGGGGCGCATCTGCACTTCGAGACCCGCTTCGACGGGTATGCATTCGACCCGCAGTGGCTCATAGATTTCGAGAGCGGGGATCTGCGCCACAGGCTTTTCGTGCTGAAGAAAAGATACCTCAACGCCGGGAGCCGGTATGTTCCCGAAAGCGACCAGGAAGAGGAGGACATCACGATCGGAGACGAGAAGGACTATGCCGCGGCCGATTCCGTCGCCAAGGTGAAGAAGGTCGAGGCTGAGAAGAAGGCAGCGGAGCAGGCAGCAGCGAAATACCACAGGATCCGGTCCGGGGACAATCTCTGGAGCATAGCGAGACGGAACGGGACAAGCGTGAACGCCATCCTGAGGCTGAATCCGGGGCTGACGAAGAACACGACGCTGAAGATAGGCAGGACCATCAGGGTAAAATAGGGCAAAAAATCAGGCAGGCTATCCGTTGGAAAATCAACAAATTGGGTTAAATTTGGGAATTGAAAACGGATACAGAATGAACGCCCATAGCCTGAAACTTGCAGCCTTTGCCTCCGGGCTCATATTCCTGCTTTCTGCCGCCACGGCCGCCAATGCGCAGGACCCGCTGTCGGACTCCCTGCGCAGCCTGCTTCCGCGGCTGGAGGGCAAGGAAAGACTCGATGCCATGAAGCAGCTGGCATACCTCAGCCAGTTCCAGAACCTCACCTACAACAGGGCCTGTATCCAGGACTTTCTCGACGAGTCAAGGGAGCAGGAGGACATGCAGTATGAGGGCGATGCCCGCATAATGCTGATGGCCTACTACTACAACAACCTGATCCTCGACTCCCTGTCCCTCGCCCTTCCGACCCAGCTCGATTTCTTCAGCCAGAACGACCAGTGGGAAAACTACTACTATGTATGGAAGCAGGTCATAGAAACCTACGCCTACGACCAGAAATTCTCGCTGGCTCTCCAGGAGGCCGAGAAGATGGGCAAGGAAGCGCAGGAGAGAAAGGACGAGTACGGGACTGCCTATTCCTATTTCTGTCTCGGGCTTGTCTACGAGAACATGGACAACTACGACGAGGCCATAAGGCAGTATGAGGAATGCATCCACAACAAGAAGCGGGACAGCCGCCTGACGAACAGCGTCTACTACTACATCTGCGAGACGCTCAACCTCATGGGCAACTACGAGAAGCTCTTGGACTACACGAGGGAATACTGGGACGTGCTGAGAGAGAACTATCCGGAGTTGTCGAAGTCCGAGCTGGAATCCACCCCTCAGGCTACTCCATGCCTTATTTTCCAGGCCAACGCCTTCATCGGGAAGGGACAGCTGGACAAGGCCCGGGAGCTGATAGAGAAAGCTGAAGCGACCGCAAGGAACCGACCTGTCCACCACTACCTGCTCCTGAATGCCTGCATAGACTACGACCTAGCCATCGGGAATCTAGACAATGCGCTGAAATACAGCGACGAGCTGCTTGCCCTGGTCGATGACATCAACCTCAGGCGGGAAATCGGCAACGCTGAGGCGAAACGGGCGGAGGTGCTGATGGCAGCCGGAAGATACGAAGAAGCGGCAAAGCTCTGGAAGAGCGTCTACACCAGCACGAAGGAAGCCAACACAGCCAGCATCCAGCATCAGCTCAGCGAACTCACTACCTACTTCCAGGTCAACTCTATGAAGATGGAGGGGGAACTGGAGCAGCAGCGCTCGCGTTTTGTCAACAGCTCGCTCCTGACGATCCTCGTGGTCATCGGGCTGCTGGCATTCCTGACTGTCAACAACAGGTGGTCCAGGAGGCTGGAGGTCAAGAACAGACAGCTCCAGAGGGAGAGGAACGTCGTAGTCGGGCAGAACCGACAGCTCGAGATAGAGAGGGACCGCGCGGAGGCGGCATCAAAGGCCAAGACGGCATTCATCGAAAGCATGACCCATGAGATACGCACCCCACTGAATGCGATCAACGGGTTCTCGCAGATGCTGACGACCCCCGGGCTGGAACTTCCAGAAGAGGAACAGCGCGACTACAGCAACAGGATCATGGTCAATACCAGGCTTTTGACCGACATCGTAGATGATCTCATCCTGGTCAGCGACATGGAAAGCAGCGACAAGCTTCCCGGCGAGACGGAGGCCCGTCCCGTGAAGGAGATTGTCTCCGACGCGGAAAAGGTCGTGATACCGCAGGTAGCTCCCGGCGTGCAGCTTGTCACCAAAATTGACCTTCCCGAGAATACCGTCATCGAGACATATCCCAAACATCTCGGAATCGCCCTCAACAAGCTTCTGGACAATGCCGCCAAGTTCACAAAGTCCGGCTCCATCGACGTGATCGTATGCCGCGACGGAAGAGGGCTCTGCTTCTGTGTCGCCGACACTGGGCCGGGCATCCCGGAGGACAAGAAAGAATATGTATTCGAGCGCTTCACCAAGCTCTACAAGTTCTCCCAGGGAACCGGCCTCGGGCTGCCGGTCGCAAGGATGATTGCGGAGAGGATGGGCGGGTCGCTCGAACTGGACACAAGCTACAAGAACGGGGCAAAATTCGACCTCACCATCCCGTACAACCCCGTATCCTGACACGGCAGCAACCATGAAACTATTCGACAAGGTCCTGTCTGCGACAGGCTTCACCCGCACAAGGCACAAACTGGGAACAGAAATCGTTGCCGGGCTGACGACATTCCTCGCCATGGCCTATATCCTGGTGCTCAACCCGAAGATGTTCGCTCCTCTGGAAAGCACAGGCTTCCCCGTGGATTCCGTTTTCACGTCCACGGCCCTTGCCGCAATCGTGGGAACACTCCTGATGGCTTTCCTCGCCAAGCGTCCGCTGGCGCAGGCTCCCGGCCTGACCCTCAACGTGTTCTTCGTCCAGACAGTCTGCGTCTCCATGGGCTACAGCTGGCAATTCGCCCTGACGGCGGTCCTGATCGAAGGTCTCCTCTTCATCGCCATCTGCCTGACAGGCATGAGGCAGATGATCTTCGAGATGCTACCTCCGTCGATCAAGTACAGCATCTCCGTGGGAATCGGTCTGTTCATAGCGCAGATCGGCCTGACGAACAGCGGACTTCTGATGCAGGGCAACACATTGTTCGGCCACATTGACACTCTCATGAAGCCGGAATCGCTGCTGTTCATCCTAGGACTCGTGCTCGCAGGATTTTTCACGCTCATCCACCTGCGCGGGGGCCTGCTGCTCAGCATCCTGATCACGACTCTGGTCGGTATCCCCATGGGTGTGTCGCAGATTCCGATGGAAGGACATCTCTTCAGCATGCCTCCCTCCCCGGAGCCTCTGCTGTTCAAGTTTTCCTGGTCAGACGTCCTTACGCCCGACATGCTGGTATGCGTGCTGACGATGCTGTTTTTCGACGTGTTCGACACTCTCGGCACGACCGTGGGAGTGATGGCCAACGCAGGTCTCATCCGCCCCAACGGGCGAATCCCGAACCTCACCAGGATCATGCTGAGCGATGCGATAGCGACCTCTGCTGGAGCGTGTCTTGGCTGCAGCACTGTCACGACCTATGTCGAGAGCGCTTCCGGTGTGGCCGAGGGGGGACGCACAGGGATGACAGCACTTGTAGTGGCCCTCTGCTTCACTGCCAGCCTCTTCCTCTCCCCGCTCTACCTCGCAACGCCCGCTGCGGCGACCGCCCCGATCATGGTGATCGCGGGATTCTACCTGTTCTCTTCGATCCGCTATATCAACGTCAAGGATCCTGTCGAATGCATCCCCGCGTTCCTGACAATCCTTCTCATGCCGGTCACGGGCAGCATCTCGGACGGTATTCTTGTCGGGATGGCTTCCTACGCCGTGCTTTCGAGCATAGACAGGCTGATTTCCAGGCACCGGGGCATTGACGACGAGGAAGATATTCAATAACCTGATACGTATTGTCCGCCCTGTCCTCGCATTCCGGCGGCCTTTGCTCTGTCGGGCGGCAAAGCGCTTATGCTGCTCATACATTTCTTGCATTCCGGCTGACGCCCGACCGGCCATCCTCGCAAGGTCGCCTCTCGCCACTCTCTGCCGCCTAATCCCTTCGCCGCCCCGGTCAACAGCGAACGCGAGGAGAGCCGCTCACGGAGCTCCCCGCAGCGCACGCTGTAGCAGCCGCTCCTCGTTTCCGAGC
The DNA here is from genome assembly GCA_964440865.1 of uncultured Muribaculaceae bacterium. Lineage (GTDB taxonomy): Bacteria > Bacteroidota > Bacteroidia > Bacteroidales > UBA932 > Cryptobacteroides. The sequence continues at coordinate 15,517 of CAYTXA010000026.1, forward strand.
GGCTGCTGTGCCTCCGTCCGCCTAGCCGACGCTCCCTCTTCCCGAGCATCGGCGGACTTCTCCCCAGACAACACCGCTTCCTCTCCCGAGCACATCCGCCCCTCTCCCCTAATGCCTGCATCCTCCTATCCGAACCGACCGGACTCCTCTACGCGCTCCTACAGCATTGATTATCAACGCTTTTCAATTTCCAACGTCTCATCCCTTAACTGAGACCTCATTCAAACCTCTGACCCGCCCCGATTTTTCTCTCCTCAACACCTTGGCCTCCCTCGAATGGTCTGGAACTTTGCCATTCGCGTTAGGAATAACGATTTAATATTGCTCGAATGGTCAGAAATTTTGCCAGGTGAGCGAGAAAATGCCTGAAACCTCTCCCGAATGGTATTGGTTTTTACCATTCGAGCGAGATGGGTCGGACGAAGTCGCACTTAAAACCTTTTCTCGTTCTTTACTCCAATCCAATGGCAGGAGGAAAACACGTTTAAAACCTTTTCGTGCTCTTTTCTCCGCCCATGAGCCGCTCGAAAGAACAGGGGAATGTCCCTTCCGTCGGGAAATGCCGGGGAAAGCCGCTCGAAAATACATGGCGGGGTAACTTCGGGCGGAAGGAGGGTGTCACCAGGCGGCGACACACGGTGGCGGCGAATACGGCAGTGGCGAAAAGGCGGGTGGAGGCGATCGGGAGAAGGGCGGGAGAAGGGCGGAAGAAGGGCGGAAGAAGGGCGGAAGAAGGGTGGAAGAAGCGGGAACATGGCAAAACAAAAAGAGACCGACCAATAATTGCTTATTGGTCGGTCTTCTGTTGACAACCCTTGTGGTTGT